>JAHDIA010000516.1 GCA_020631035.1 Chitinophagales bacterium
TGGCATGAAACACCCGACCAACTCTACAAATATGATGTATTGGAAAAATTAAATTTTTATTGTGAAAAATCCTGATTACATATCAGAAATCTTTCCTTTGTTGTTCATCTTGTATTTTTGCTTCGCCAAACTCAACAAATCTTCAGGTCGTTCATAAGATTTATTGATGCTAAATATATTGTCTTTGGCAAAAATATAGCCTTCCCAAACCCTGACTACTTGACCATCAAATTCCATCTTTGCCAATTCAATGGTCGAAATCAATTCGCCTTCTAAACTAAAAGTAGCCAAATAATATTTGATTAATTGACTGGTCTCTTTGTAGGTCTTTTCTGAGTAAATCAAAGAGTAATGACTAGGAGATATTTCAGGCTTTGCTACAAAAGAGATGGTCATACAAGAATCGATGTTCAAGTATCCTCCACACTCTCTATATATTTTTTCCTTTCCTTTTTCGTCATAGATGAATTCAAGAAAGATTGGATCAACAATTTTATAATCGTCTATGTGCTCCAAATGGTTGACCATATAGTTTTCATCTAGTGCAAAGGGTACTTGCTCTCTAGGAAAACCACTGACAAATTTATTGAACAGTACTTGTGCATCTGCTCCCATACTAATGACTAGGAAGGAGAGGCAAAATATCATTTTTATGAGCTGTTTCATTACATTGTATTATAAGTGACACAATACCAATTGGTTATACCTGTTTTGTTAAGGCTTTGTTTCAAATGCCAGTGGAAAATAATGGTATAAACCAAAAAGAATTGTCGATAATGATAATTCTAATTAGTTAGGTCTTGATAAAGTGAATCGTTTTTGTAAGGAGGGGGGATTTTTTGCTTATGTAGTTGCTTTTTAGACTCCAAAGGTCCATATAGTAACAAAAAATATTTAAAAGCGTAGGATGAGCGGGCGGATGCAACTTGGTCCGCAGCCTAAAGTATGCGTTGGTTAACCTGACCACAACGCAGCCATAAGTCAATGACGTTGCACCAAAAAAATTATGAATTATGAGTTGTAAATGGCTACCCATTTCCTGTTCTTTGTTGATTCAGTAATTAGGTAATTGGTTGAATGGTTCCTGTCCTTTGTTGATTAGGTTGATTGAGTCTATTTATTAAATTTGACGACTCTGCGTTCCCCATTTAATTTGAGGTGCAAGAGGTATACCCCTTGTTTGAGGTCTTGTGTGTTGAGAGGTATTTGTGTATTGTTTTGGTATATTTCTTCGGTTCCTTTTTGCAACAATTGTCCCGATTGGTTGAACAAATAATAGCTCAACTGTCCACGCTCTTCGCTGGTGAGGTGGATGTGATCTTGGGCTAGATAGGCTTGTAAGTTGGTTTCTTTTAATGCATCAATGGATAGATTTGTTCCAGATGACAAGAAAAAGGCTTTGGCAAAATCGGGAATACCGTACCCCAATAAATCGTTTGGATTTTCAAATTGAGAACTGCTTTCGATGATGAGTTCTCTGAGTTCCCAAGCACTGAGTTCGGGATTGCTTTGCCACAAACAAGCTGATAAGCCCGCTATGATGGGCACCGCAAATGAGGTTCCTCCACCTGTATCAAAAGTGCCATCTTCTTTGATATAATCTACGTCTAGCCCCAAAGCCGCCACTTCGGGTTTGACTTGCCCATCGGCAGAAGGTCCTGGCGAACTGCTTGTCCAATAAGTTGAATCCAATTTGATGCCTCCAACTGTAAACACACTGTCTCCATCGGCTGGTGCGGTAATGGTTCCCCAAGAGTTATTACCTGAATTACCTGCACTATTGAGTACAAACATTCCTTTGCTTGCTGCAATGTCTGCTCCTTTGGTAATCCAAGCGGTGTTGCCATCCATTTCTTCTTGGGTATAATTGTATTCGGGATAATCAAAATTAGAGTAGCCCAATGAAGTCGTCAATATATCGGCTCCTGCACTGTCCGCATATTCGGCTGCGGCAATCCAGTTGATTTCTTCAGAGCGTTGTTCCAAATCAACATTTTCGGTTTTGAGCAAAAGGTAAGTTGCATGGGGAGCTGCCCCCAAATACTCACCTGAGACATCCCCAGCCATAATAGACAAAACTCTTGTTCCGTGGTGGTATTCTTCTCCATCGTATACATCACCATCTAAATGGGGAAAATCTTTGGTGCCCATTATTTGACTGTTTGCAAACAATTGCTGTAAACCAGGCAAATCTGGAAGATTGGGATAACCTGTATCCATTACGGCAATCACTATTCCATCACCTTTGTAGCCATTGTTATGTAGGTCTCTACCATTGTGTAAATCAAGAAAAGCATCAGATAATTCGAGTACCTCTTCCTCTTCTAAAACATCTGTAGCCAATTTGTCTCGACTGATGCTAGAACTGCTTTCTTTTTTGCCAGACTCTTTGACCAGTTTGCGAAGCAAGACAGTATCTTGAACGAAATCCAAATCAAGTATGCCTTGGAGCATTTGTTTGGTACTGTCATCGCTAAATTCAATCACTGCTGCGTTGAACCACTTGGTGGTATAGACTACGTTTATCCCCTCTTTCCAAGTATTGAGATTTTGGATGTAGCTGGGATTGACAGGCAAGTCTTGTTCTATTATGGGTATGTTTTGATTGCTTCGACGCTCAATGGCTCTATCTGACAAAAACGCAGTTGGTTCATTGATAGAGAAAGGACTGTCATTCTTGTCCGTCAACATCACCCAGTAGCGGTAATCATAGGTGGTTTGAGCGTAGCTTGCTCCCACATTCAAACAAAAACAACAAACAATTAACAATAGTATCCTTCTATACATAACTTTGGTTTTTAGAATTCGTCGAATAAATACAACAATCAATATACTTCTTTGTTTTATAAAATTGATTCCTTTATGGAATCAACTTCATAATGATGTGTTGACCTTGATTGGCTTTTTCGGGCCACTCCAGACTACTGGCTTCAGAAGCAATCAATTCCAAGTTCATAAATTCTTTGTAAATCATTCCTACATCTTTGGCATATACTTCAGAACTGATGATGGCAGCAAACTCATCGGCATAGTCGTTTTGTGATACTGTTAGAGTATTCGGATAAGTTTGTCCATTGACTTCATAGGATTGTCCAATATTTTGGTATTCGTACAACCAATCATCATAATAACTCCATCTTTCATCATCGGTATCTATAAAGGAATTGCCCGCCCATTTTTGGCTTTCGGCAACAGGAAAACTCAATTTGATAAAGCGTAGATTTTCTTCTACTTTTTCGAGTTGTTGTTCGTTTTTACTGATATACCAAATTCGAGGAGTGATGTTGTCCCAGGCTATGGGATTGTCATTGCTTCTACTGTAGTGGGCAATTTGTACAGTTTCATTGCCCGCAGCATCTGTAGAACTTCCCAAGAAAACCTCTCTAATTTGTCCTGAATGGGTAAAAACAGTATCAAAAAATTCATCATAGAAAGTGGTGTCTACTTGATAAGTCAAAGTATGTCCTTCCTGTGTTGGAAAATAGGCTGTCCCTTCTTCCAAGGGTATTTCTTCCAACTCATCGTCACAAGCGGTCATCAAGCCCAAGCTCAATAGACACAATATCATCAATCCTTTGTAAATTTTCATTTTAAGTTGTTTGGTTATCCTATAAATATTGAATCCTTATGGGATTCCACCAATTTGTTTTTTGTATATAAATGGCTATGTACCTAGCTTGAACGTCAGATACCCTTAAAACATTTTACAGTCTTTACTACTTTTGTGGACATTTCTACAATCGGTCATACTTTATCAATCATAATTATATAGGGTCAATATTAAAATTGCTGTGAATCCAGCCTCCACCCACTACATCATCGCCTTCGTAAAAGACGGCTGATTGTCCTGGAGCGATGGCACTGACATTGGTGGTAAACTCTGCTCGAATTTTATCCCCTTCTTGTGTTATCAATGCGGGTGTTCCTTTGTCTAGGTAGCGCACTTTGGTAATGGTGTCCAAGCCTTCTTCGGGCAAGCTTCCATACTTCACCATATTGATGCCTTTGACATACATTCCGTTTCTTTCCAATTCGTCCACTTCTCCTAGAACAACGGTATTGGTATCGGCATTGATTTCGGTAACATACATCGGCTTGCCAAATGCCATACCCAGTCCTCGTCTTTGTCCAATGGTGTAAAAGGGATAGCCTTGGTGTTGTCCTACGACTGTTCCGTCTGTCAATTCAAAATTACCCCCTGCGACTTGTCCTTCTAGTTCTGGGACTCTGCGTTTCAAAAAGCCTCGGTAATCGTTGTCGGGTACAAAGCAGATTTCATAGC
Source organism: Chitinophagales bacterium (assembly GCA_020631035.1). GTDB lineage: Bacteria > Bacteroidota > Bacteroidia > Chitinophagales > UBA2359 > JAHDGP01. The sequence continues at coordinate 4,283 of JAHDIA010000516.1, forward strand.
TTTCGGCTTTCTTTGCCAATTCTTCGTAGCCCATATCGAAGGCGATTTGGCGAATGTCTGGTTTGTGATAGCCGCCTACGGGAAATTTGTTTCTTTTCAAGTTTTCTTGCGACAATCCCCACAATACATAGGACTGGTCTTTCAATGGGTCTTTGCCTTTGTAAATCACCCAACGATCGTTGTCCAATCGGGTTTGGGCATAGTGTCCTGTGGCGATGAATTCACAATCCAAAGCGTCTGCCCGTTTCAATAGGGCATTCCATTTGATGTGGGTGTTGCACATCACACAAGGGTTGGGTGTTCGACCTGCGATGTATTCTTCGACAAAGTAGTCGATGACCGAGTCGCCGAATTCTTCTCGTATGTCGATGATGAAATGGTGGAATCCCATATCAACTGCTACTTGTCGTGCGTCGTTGATGGAATCTAAACTGCAACAGCCTGTTTCTTTTTTGGACCCTCCCGATGAGGCGTAGTCCCATGTTTTCATAGTGATGCCTATGACTTCGTAGCCTTCTTCGTGTAAAAGGGCTGCTGCTACTGT
>JAHDIA010000517.1 GCA_020631035.1 Chitinophagales bacterium
GCAAAAAAGTCGCCTGGATTTTTGTCATACTCCCAACGGTGATTCCACAAAATGACTGCTCTGTTGTAAACTGTTTTTTCTTTGGGAGCCAATGTTTTTAATTGTGACAAATTTAAGCCCAAGGGCAATACTTCACTCTTTTGGGTGATGGTTTCGACTGTATGTAATTCGTTTTTGTCTGGGAAAGATTTTAAAAACGGGAGCAGTTCTGACAAAAATGCCTCCTTGTGAAAATGAGAATTGAAAAATACTTTGTCGGCACTTAGGGCAGAAGTATAATTGATAAAGGCGTAGTGATTGTCTCTTTTTAAAATCACATCGGAATCCTTTTCGGACCAAGGGTAATTGAGTTGGTTTTCATGAAAATAGACTGCGGTTGGAATATTTGCCGATTTTGCCCGACTCAAACCCAAAAAGGCATTCACATCCAACATATCGGTCGCCAACAACAAATCACAGCTTGCATCTTGCTCCATAAACTTTTTGGCCAAGCTAATGGCGCCTCCATGCATCCTCCACTTCCAATGATGCCCACTCAAACTGTAAATTTGTATCTTGTGTTGACTGTGTTGCTGCAAGCCTTCTGCCCATTGTTTGTGTGAGCCAGTAAAATAGGGTTCGAGTAAGCTAATGTTCATAGTAGGAGCTATCTTGGACAATTGGGTTTTAAATCATAATGAAAACACCATTCCTTTTTCACAAAATTCATTGTATTTTTCTTTGTTGAACACATACAATTTGGCAGGGCGATAGAGTGGATTCTTTTGCATTTCCTCAGTATCTTCTATAAAGTCTAAATAAGCCAATTTTCTACGGAAATTGCGTTTGTCCAAAGATATATTGAGAATGGTTTCGTAGAGTGTTTGCAATTGAGGCAGGGTAAATTTTTCGTCCAACAATTCAAAAATGATGGGCTTGTTTCTGATTTCAGATTGTAAATGTTGGAGAGCTGTTTCGGCAATACTGTCGTGGTCAAAAACCAATTGGGGTTTTTCCAATATATTGAACCAGTCAGGCGAGATGGCAAAGCTAGAATCTTTGAGGATTGCTTTTTGATGGTTAACCAGTGCCAAATAAGCAATTGAAACAACCCGTCCCGATGGATGCCGCTTTGTATCAGTAAATGCTTGTAACTGTTTTTTGTACACATTCTTATTCCCTGTGATACTTTCAATAATATGACTGACCGCCTGTTGCAAATCTTCATTGGGATAGATCAAGCCTCCAGGTAGTGCCAATAAACCTTTAAAAGGTTCAAATTCTCTTCTTATCAAAAGTATTTTGAGTTTTTCCTCGACATAGGTAAAAACAACACAATTGACAGAAATGGCCGAATTAAAGTATTTGGAATTGTCTGACATTTATTACAAAACAAATATTGAGTACGTAAGTTTTCAATCCCTAAATATATTGATCTTTTCTAAAAAAACAAAAAGCCTTTACCAAAAGGCAAAGGCTTTGACAATATTTTATGTTTTTTTGAACTTATTTGATCCCTTTATCAACTTTTCCTGTGCTTCTTTTTACTTTTTTGCTCTTGTTGCTAGGCATAGACAATTTCCCTCTTGTTTCTTTCTTTATCTTAGTATATGCTTTCTTTTGTTCTTTGGTAAGCAAAGAAGTAATGGAATTGTCTCTTTCAGAATTCAATTTCTTGATTGCTCTCATTCTTGTTTTGCCATCCATATTTCCATCTTGCAATTTTTCCATTTCCTTAGCCGTCTTCAAATTGATGTTTTGAATCATTTTAGATTGTTGCTCAGAAAGACCTAACTTATCTGTAAGCTCTTTGGTCATTTTTGTAGCTCTTCTCTCAGCTTGGTCCTTTTGGGGAGTAGGACTTTGCGTTCTGCTTCTTTCTGTAAAACGCTTCAATTGGTCCTCGTTCAAAATCTCTTTGATTTCTTCTCTTTGCTGCTTGCGAAGTGCTTCTATGGCTGCATTGCGCTCTTCTGATTCTGGTGCTGCCATCAATTGATTCAATCTTTCTCCGTGTCTCGTATAAATTTCTTTAGCAGCCATTTTTTGAGCAGGACTCAACATCACCATTTGGTGCAACATATTGACTTTACGCTCTACAGACTGCGGTCTAGGAATGGGTTTACCATCTGCTTGCATTTCACCCATCACCATTTTGTACTTGGCTCTTTGCTTCTTGTCTAAGATACGTTGCATCTTGATGTCTCTTTCATGCAAGATTTTTTCGATGGCTTGTTCTTTTTGTTGAGGGTTGAGATTGCGCTGCATCTTTACCAATTTCAAACTTTTGGCAGCCTCAAACAAAATATTGTAGGTTTTTCTTTGTTGCTCCTCATCCAATTTCAAAGCAATTTTTAGCTTTTGAGTTTGAATGGTGGCTTTTTCACTAGGAGTTTGCCCATAATTGGGTTTATGATTCATTTTTTCAGTCTTTGTAGTCTTTGTGGTCTTTTCTGTTTTGCCTTTTTTCATAGGGGTTTTACTTCTTTGGGCATCTAGCTGAACAAAGCCCAAAACCATTATAAGAGCAATTAACAATAATTTTTTCATGGTTCTTTATTTGATATACAATTTGTTTCTTTAGATAAAAAGGGGCATATGTGGTTTAATTATCAAAGGTAAACTTATTTTTGCAGACAATTTGTTAATTATATGATACAAGTAATCGATTTAAACTTCTTGAAGGCCTCCAATGCCATTGCTGCTTTTTTGATAGAAACCAGTGTTGGTCCCATATTGGTCGAAACAGGACCTTATTCTACCTTTCCTGAACTCAAAAAACATTTGGCTGACAAAGGCTACCAAGTCAGTGACATAAAACACGTCTTCCTAAGCCATATTCACCTAGACCACGCTGGGGCGGCTTGGGCATTTGCCGAGGCTGGGGCTTTCATTCACGTTCATCCCAAAGGCATCAGGCACTTGGCTGATCCCTCCAAACTGATGGATTCTGCCACCCGCATCTATGGCGATATGATGGATTCACTTTGGGGCGTTATGAAAGCCATTCCCAACAATCAATTGGTCGAAACTATGGATCGTCAGTCAGTCACACTCGGAGACACCAAATTGACTGCTTGGCACACCCCAGGTCACGCTGTTCACCACATTGCTTGGCAAGTAAACGATACCATTTTACTCGCTGGTGATGTCGCAGGGGTCAAAATCAAAAACGGAATGGTGGTGCCGCCTTGTCCTCCACCCGACATCAATATCGAAGATTGGCAAAACTCGCTCAATGTCCTACGAGACTTGCCATTGAAGCAAATTTATTTGACCCACTATGGATTGATCGAAAATTGTGCGGAACATCTGGACGATTTGGAACGCATTTTACTTGATTGGGCAAATTGGATCAAACCTTTGTGGGAGGCAGGGCGTTCTCCCAAAGAAGTCGTTCCTGAATTTCAAGAAAGGGTCAAACAGCAATTGCTCGATTTTGGGGTTTCCGAAGCCGACTTGCCTGTTTACGAAGCCGCCAATCCTTCGTGGATGAGTGTAACAGGTTTGATGCGTTATTGGCGTAAAAAAGCAGAAAGGGAAGCAGAACAAGGATAAAAACTAAATTCATTCATTGCGCTTCATCGTCTCAATAATCAATTGGATTGTTTACAGCAATCTGTTTATTGGGATATGTGCGCTTTGTCTCAAGTTTAGCACCGACCTCTACCTTTTTCAAAGGCTACATTTTGACTTATTGACTGTCTTTGTGTTCTTTGCAACCATAACTTCTTACAGCCTCCACCGCTTGGTTGCCATTCGCTCCAAGAGTTTGGCACACAGCAACATCATTCAGTGGAGCAAAGAACGGATGGGCTTGATGTGGTTTTTATTTGGTAGTTCAAGCTTGGCTTGCTTGGTGCTTTTCTGGTTTTTATCCTTCAAAGTTCAATTGGCTATTGGTGTTTTGGGCATTATGACCATTTTTTATTCTGTCCCTAGTTTTTTGGTATCGGGCAGTCGCAAACTCAGAGAATTACCAGGACTCAAAATCTTTTTGATTGCCACCGTTTGGGCTTGTACCACCGCCCTACTCCCTATGCTCCAATACAATGTTCCCATTTTGCAAAGCAATCATTTTTGGTGGATCATCGAAATCTTTTTATTCATATTCGTCATTACTCTTCCCTTCGACATTCGGGATGTCCATTGGGACCAACAAGACAGCATTCAGACCATTCCCAATAGCCTTGGCATTGCCACAAGCAAATACATCGGTTTTGCCTCAATTCTGGCTCTACTTAACATAAACTTTTTTACCTGGCAATTGGAGTGGGGCAACATTCCCGCCATTCTCAGCATCATTGTATTTTACACTGTGGTTGCCCTATTCTTACACTTTGCCCTTCCCCAAAAAAGAAGCGATTGGTACTATGTCTTTTACATAGACGGGCTGATGATTTTAAAATTGATATTGGTATTTTTTTTGGGGCAGCGTGGGTGGTTCTAGGCTGCGGGAGTGCTGGTTAGCCAACGCATGTTTTGGGCTGCGTACAAGGGTTCATCCATCCGCTCATCCGACGCAAATGCAAATTGCGAGTTGTAAATTGTGAATTATAAATTGGCTTAGCATTTCCTGTTACATTTGTTACAGACGTCATTCCCAAATCCCAAAAGCGAAGCATATTTGGGATATTGGGAATCCCCAAACGACGAAGTATAAAACAAAACTTCATTCTCCAAACGTGCAAGCATTTTTTGGGGCATTTTCTACAAATTTAGTGAAAAATATTTTTTACTTCCACAATGCATTCGGAGGTGGAATGCAAGTTGGTATTTGCAATTTTTTCTTTTTTGATTTAGTTTTATTAGAAGTATCCCAATTTATATCTTATGAAAAAAA
>JAHDIA010000518.1 GCA_020631035.1 Chitinophagales bacterium
GCAGGAATGAGTTTGTAAAAATTATTGGCTTTGGCAAATTTTCTAAAACCACTATAACAAAACGAGCAACCCGTTATGTTTTTGCCTGTTTTTTTATCGTGACTAAAACGCCAAAATTCAGTTTCTTTATCTATGTAATATTTGGGCGTGTTTTCTTCAGTAGATCCTATCTCTATTTTATTAAACTTCATAAGGGAATTATTTAAGGAGTTCGTTAGCGACTAAGGTTGTTTTGGTTTTTCTAAGTTGTTGGGCGTGTTGAATTTGCTGGTCAATGTTTTTGATAAAAAGCGCACGCTCAGGAAATTCTTGAATGATTAAATCGAGTACATCGTCCTCGCTGTCCTGTTTTTGAAAAGAAGGAATGTCCACCTGAGTATCCATTCCTTCCAATTGCATACGGAGTCTGCGGATTTCCATTCGGTACAAACTGTTGAGCGTTTCCAGCCGTTGGACATAATCAATGATGTTGCGGATGGACTCGTTTTGCTTTTTGATATAGTAGGGATTGGGTTGTTTGCCCGTTTGCTTCGCCTTTTTGATATAGCGAGCGAGGTTGTCCTGAAGCTTCCCGATGGATTCCTGATATAAGAACTGATGCATTTTCGTCCCGACCCACAGTCGTTCGATTTCCTCTTTGATGTGGTGACCCAAATTAGAAAAAGGGCGCACCGATTCCAGCAAACGGTCATACTGTTCTTCCATCCATAACAAACTGTCGTTGAGCAATTGGTTTTGTTCCATCATCACCACCAGTTTGTTTTCATCCTTTACAGGATAGCCTTTGAATTTTTCAAGCCATTTGTTCATGCTGCTTACTTTTCTTCTATTCCCAAATGTTCCTTTGCCGCTTCGACCGCCAATTGGTAAATTAAAATCGCCTTTTTGGATTTAACCTCTACCGTATCCCAAGATTTGATGTAATACCTTACCAAATTGACATAGACATAACTGTCTAATTCTTTGGTCGCTTTAAACGCAATTTTTGTGTGAAACCCTTTAGGTTTTCTACCTTCTTGTAGGAATGTTTTGACCTCTTTAGAAAGATTGTCATTGATTTTTTTTTGAACTTTAAGTACCATATTTGTAATTTTTATTGTAATATTGTAATTATAATTTTCCACAATATTACACTAAAAGAAAAATAATTACAAAATATGTACTATTTATTTTCAATAAAATAATTAATTATGACAGCAGAACAGAACGAGCAAATTGCCCGATTTGAGAAAATTCGTAAGGAATTTGATGTAAGTCGGCGAGATTTTTCAAAGGCATTGGGTATTTATCCCAACCATTATTCGAGTATGACGAATGGGAACAAAGCACCAGCCGAAAAAATGTTTCAGGGCGCACAAGAAGCCTATGGCGTAAATGCGACTTGGTTAAAGACAGGCAAAGGCGTCAAGCTGATTCGGATGGACAAAAAGAACAACATCAATTTGGTGGCTGTTCCACTTTTGCCCTTGGACAAACAATTGGCGAGCCGCAATGAATCTTTTGAATTGGACAAATCGGAATTGAGTACGGTTTTATTGCCCAACATATCCTTGTCGAGAGATGAGAATATGTGCTTTGAGGTTTCGGACGACCGTATGCATCCGATTATCAAGCTACGAGAATATGTTGCTTGTGTGAAATTTCCCCTAGACCGCCCATTGACAATGTACATCAACAAGACCTTCCTATTTGTCACCAAGGGCAATAACGACTACATTGTCCAGATACTTTCCAGTTATGATTCCGAAAAACATACGGCTGTTTTCAAAAGTTATAACGATATTTATCCTGAAATCAAGATCAATTTAAAAAATGAGCTAAAGGAGTTATGGAAAGTGGAAACTGCCATAGTCGCTATTCAATAAGATTTATTACAAACGTAATCGGAAACGCCACCTTGGAAACGGGGTGGCGTTTTGTTATATATACATATTGTGTGATTTTATCACATTATATGTGATAAAATGTAATTTTTCACGCCACTAATACGCCACCCCCTTTTCAAAATCCGCTCGAAAGTCCCTGTTTATGGGGAGGGTTCGTTTACTTGTGGGACCACACAGTAAAGCTTTGATAATCAGTTACTTATGATTATTGAAGCTTTTTTTATGCCTTTTTGTTATGTGCAAATTCTATGCAAATAATGTAGAATCTGTGCAAATTCTGTGTAAATTGTTTGTGTGATACTGGTCATAAATCCATTTTATGATAACACTTAGTATCGTTTTAGACAAAAGGAGAGCAAAGAAAGACGGTAGTTTTCCTCTTAAGATTAGAATCTTTAAGTCTCCCAAAACACATCTCCATTCTCTAGGTATTTCTATCCAACCCAATCAATGGGAAAGTAATGGTAAAAAGATTGTCAAACACTCCAACAGTAAATTATTAAATGCTAAAGTCAATCAAACCTATTCAAAGGTAGAGCAACTGATTTTGGATGCTGAACGGGATAATCCTGACCTAGCAATGACTGACATTAAATTATTGCTGAATCCAAAGAAGCAAAAACCTACTACTTCTGAGAAAAGTACAAATGATATAATTGCTTTTGGTGAAATGCTGATTAAACAGCAACAGGAAAGTGGGAGATACGGCAATGCTGCTACTTATCAAACTGCCTTGGATGTATTGGCACAACAATTCTCAACCCAACAAATTCCCTTTGAATCTATTGATTATGTCTTTCTAAATAAATGGGAAGCCTCACTAAAAAAGAAAACAGTCAAAGTCAATTCCATTGGAGCCTATATGCGAGCCATTAGAGCCATCTACAACCAAGCCATTAAGAGTGGTGTAGTAGAACAAAAACACTACCCTTTTACCAAGTATAAAATTAAGAGTGAAAAGACGGTTCAACGTACTTTGACCAAATCCCAAATCAATACCATTAGAAAGAAAATACACCCAAAGGGTTCTATGATGGAACAAGCCAGAGACCTATTTCTGTTGTCTTTCTATCTAAGAGGTATGAATTTTAGGGATATGGCGTTATTGACCAATGAGGATATCCAAGGCAATAGAATCATTTATAGAAGAAGTAAGACCCATAAGGTCTATAGTGTCAAAATCATTCCCAAAGCCAAGCGTATTATCACTAAATACAGATTAGAGGATGGACCACTTTTGTTGCCCATAATCCCAAGCAAACACTGTTGTAACAAAGAACGTCTATTACTCTCAGCAAAAGACTGTTTGAAGAATTACAACTACCGTTATTATCACGAGATTGGTAAGGAGGTTGGTATTACTAAAATGACTACTTATTATGCTAGATAATCTTGGGCTAATATTGCTAGGAAGTTGGGTTATTTTAAAGACTTGATTGCTGAGGCTTTAGGGCACGAGTATGGGAATAAGGTGACTGGGATATATTTAGACAATTATGACTTGGAGGTGATTGATGAGATGAATGAAAGAGTTTGTAAATGATAAAGTTGCGCACTTAGTTGGGCTTGTTTGGTATAAATGAGTTTGACTAAGTGTGAAACTTCTTTGATATTTGTTTGGTTGAATAAAAAGATGTAATTTGCAATAATTAAAAGTTACAAATGACTGTAAACAAAAATGATTTATTGAAACGTATTATTGATATTGAAGACCAGGAGGTGCTTCGTAAAATTGATCTATTGGTACAAGGTACTTCTAATGTTATTAATGGTGTGAAGGCAATTCCGCATCAAGCTCTTCCTGATGATCTGGATATAGAAGCTTTGAAAAAAGAGCAAGACTATGATTCAAAAAATTTGGTTTCTTTTATGAGAGATTGGGATTATAGTGAATGGGCTGATTTAGATGTAGTGGGAGCTATTAAAACCATTGATTGATGAAACATCTTCTGTTGGATACCAACATCATTATTTTATTAGTAAGGCAACCTAAATCATTACAGTTCCTATCTAAAAAATATCCTCAAAGCCAATATACACTTACAATTTCAATTGTTACAGAAGGTGAAATCAAATCTTTTGCGATTCAACAAAATTGGGGAATGGGTAAATTAAAAACGCTTGATGAGTTACTCAGTCAATTTTTAGTTCTTCCTATTCAAGCCAAAAGTATAATTGATGTTTATGCTGAAATAGACGCTTATAGTCAAGGGAAATTACCCAATAAGCCTTTAAATAATTCTGCTAGAAATATGGGTAAAAATGATTTATGGATTGCTGCAACAACTAAAGTTATTAATGGCACATTGATTACTACTGACCTAGATTTTAGCCATTTGCAAGATATTTTCTTTCCTATAGATTTTTTAGAAATAGAAAGCTAATGAGTACTATTGATATACAAGAAAATACGGCAAGGGTTTCTGATATACTTGAACAAATCAGTAAACTGAACGAGATGGTGGAGTTTCATAAGAATGAATCCAAGGAATTGAGTATGCAGAAACAATATGAGGAAATGAGGAATAATTTCTTGCTTGAGTTGAATGGCATTCTCCAACAGTTCAATATTAAAATTGAGGGGCTTGCTGCTTAGTTGTTCGTTTTCTCTTTTGTAAGTCCTTGCTCTGTTTTCTCATTATCTCTAATGTCTCCTAGCTTCCTCTATAGTTACTGGTTTTTGTTTGGCTAAAATTCTCTTAGCTATTTCTGATCTTTCTTTGAATGTTGTGTTTGGATTCATTTTGTAAAAATAACTGATCTTCCTTTTACTAAAATTGGTTTGGTTTACCCCTCCCTTTTTCTCCTAAAGTAATAGTATACATAGGTTATGTAGATGTCTCATTTAGTTGGTATAGGTCTAATATTTATGTTCTGTTGATTTAACCCATTTCTCCATTTTTGCTTTTTTTTGAAAAAAAACTAAAA
>JAHDIA010000519.1:153-3409 GCA_020631035.1 Chitinophagales bacterium
ATCTTGCCATCTTGCCATCTTGCCATCTTGCCATCTTGCCATCTTGCCATCTTGCCATCTTGCTGGCAAATTAATTTAAGCATTGAGCTTACCAAAAACCTCCAATGCCAAGTCTTTGAATTCGTTGATGGCTGTACGGTTGTTTTCAGCAAAAATGGAGCCTTCAGCAACAGAGCGAGTATAGGTGATTCTGTTTTTGACAAAAGACTTTAAAAGTGGGATACCATTGCTGTGCATTAAGGCTTTTACCTGCTCGGCATATTTAAGACTAGTTGGCACCATATTAAGCACGACTCCACACTGTTCTTTTTTGCCATACATTTCGGCCGCCACCACTGTATTCATCACTGACAAAGCATCTAAAACAGATGCTTTGGAAGGAATCAAGATAAAGTCGCTAAGTGGATAAATTTCTTTGATCCACTTTTCGTCGAGTGAGGGCATTGTATCTATGATTAACAATTGGTAATCCAATTCTAGTAAGTCAGAAAATTTTTTGAAGTCAGTGGATTTGATGAGATTGATATTGAGATCGGGGAAGGTATTGAGTAAGCCTTCGATACTCCCTTGTTTGTCTATTTCGACAATGGCGCAAGAGATGTTGCTTTCGGTGTATGTTTTGTACAAATTGAGCGAGAGGGTTGTTTTGCCGCTGCCGCCTTTTTGAGATGAAATTGTCAGTACTCTAGGCATAATAAAATTAATTTGCCAGCAAGATAGAAAAACATTTTGCCATTTTGCCATTTTGCCAGCAAAATATTTTGCTGGCAAATTAATTCCATCTTTGAGACGAAGAAAAAAGAGCTGCGATATTACGCCCGATAGAAGTGCTTACCCCGCAGCTTGCTTCGACAGGCTCTGCCACGCTTTGTGAGGGTTTTCAGGTACTCAAGCTCTATTGTGAGCAAACTTGCGTTTACTAAGCAAACGCTTGTTAAGCCTGTCGAAGCAAGTGAGGAGTAAAAACGGATAGCGGGGAGTCGATTTCGATAATGGGGATTGGCGTTCCGTTCAAAAAACATTTAAATTCAAACTTTAATTTGCCATTTTGCTGGCAAATTGTTTTCGTTCTTTGCCTCCCAAACCCTTGAAAAAGAAGTATAAAGACTATATATTTGAATATTTCAAAGAATGCATATAAAAAAGTTTAAAAAATGTGTTTTTTTGGTATTGAATTTGTATCTTTATCTTTTAACAAAGGAACAAATAACTACAGTTAGATATAATACAGTTCAAAAGTTTTTCTTTTGGCTGGGTGGTGGATTAACTCATAAGATTTATTAAAGAACTAGTCACTTAAATTTATTAGGTGATGTTGTGTATTGAATGCAACTATCAAATTTATTGATGGTTATTGTTTAATTATGAATAAAGATGTATCTACAATGAACATTTCAACTACATTGAGAGAGTTAGAAAACAAAAAACAGACTGTGAAAAGTGAGCTGAGTAGTGCCAACTCTAAGAGTGGGGTGTATACTTATGTTGCTTGGGGATTTATTGTCCTAGGATTGATTGTTGCGGCTTTTGCTGTAATGAATATTTTGAACAATGGGCTGAACTCTATATATGGGATTAGTATGTTGGGTAGCTTATTGGCTCTTTGGACCTTGGCAGCTTTGTTTTTTATATATGCTGCCTTTTTAAAACAAAAGAAACAGCTTTATCAACAAGAGTTGACTTTGTTGGACAATCAAGCTTTGTTGTATCAGACGCAAGAGGAGATGGATACTCAAAAAAGTATTTTGGAAAAAGCCAAACAAGATTTTGACACACAAAAAGTAGAGCTGGAAAAACAAAGCATTGGTTTGCAAGCAGCACAAAAAGAATTGGCTAGTCAACGATTGGATATTGAAAAACAGGGTTTGACCATTGCCGAAGCACAAGAAAATTTGGACAAGCACCAAATAAGTCTATTGAGCCATGAACAATCTTTGGAGAGCAACCACCAATTGATTGTTGGGAATCAAACCAATTTGGGTAAACAAGCAGAGGACATCAACAAAGCCCGTGGTTTGCTTGCTAAACATGGTACCAATTTGAATCAGCAAGAAAGTTTGTTGAAGCAAGCTCAGAAAGAAATTTCGACTCAAGCAAAATCTTTGTTGCAACAAGTAAATGGTTTGACGGCTACACAGTCAGAACTAAATGAACAAAAGAAGGTATTGTTGGAGCAAAGAACATTGTTGGAAGATACTCAGAAAATGTTGGATGTACAAAAAGTACAATTGGACAAACAAAATGATTCTTTGAAATCAACCCAAGTGGATTTGTCTAGGCAAAAAACAGCTTTGGAACAACAAAATGATTTATTGAAAAGTGTTCAAACCGATGTTCAAACGCAAGAAGAACAAATACAAAATCAAAACAAATCATTGAAGTCCACTCAAGATATAATGACGATCCACCAAGCTGAGTTGGAAAGTCACAAACAGGTGTTGTTGCTTACTCAAACAGAATTGGCAGGTCAAAAAGATAGCCTTAGCAAATACAATCAGAGTTTGGAGGTGGCTAAAACAGAATTGGAGACTCAGAAAGTTGAGTTGGAAGAACACAATCAAACGTGGAGTCATCAAAAATTTGACAATACCTTTTTTAACTTTTTAGAGAATCACAACAATATTGTTACCTCTTTTGAGATATATACTAAAGGAACGCCCAAGGTGCTTATTTCCAAAGGGAAGGATTGTTTCCCACAACTCTTTAAGAAATTGTCGAAAAAGGTGGCGCAGTCAAGTGAGTATTCAATTGAAAATGTGTTGGCTGCTTATAAATCGTTTTATAAAGATTTTCAATCGGAATTGGATCAATATTTTCACAATATATACAATGCACTTTTGTTGGTGGATGAAGCGAAGATTAAGGAAAGCAACAAAGTGCGATATGCCAATTTTTTGAAGGCACAGTTGTCAGCGCAAGAGTTGGTTTTGTTGTTTTACCATTGCTTGTCTGATAAGAGTCAAAATGACTTTAAGCCTATGGTCGAGAAATATGCGGTATTGAATAATATGGATGAGAAGTTGTTGTATGGTAAGACGCATAGTTCTTTGTATGGTCAGAAGGCTTATGCGTAGGCACCATGCATACCATATCTGATAGATTAACACATTAAATTTATTAACTTTACATAATTATATATACAAATATTTTTTTTGGATTCCTATTTTGAATCCTGTCCTTTTAATGTTATAATATTGGTGTTAATGATTTTTGAAAGTTATTTATCTCATAAGATTTTAGGTCTATCTGAAAATGA
>JAHDIA010000519.1:3419-3978 GCA_020631035.1 Chitinophagales bacterium
CTGAAGAAAACACATATATTATACAAAAAGGTGATACTTTTTGGGATTTGGAAAATCAATGGGGAATGCCACATGGCACGCTACAAAGATTAAATCCAGATTTAAAACCAAGATATTTACCCATTAATGGGACAATGGTTATCAAAATGCCCACAATGGCTTATTTGATTGCGGAGCCCATTAATCTTGAGGCTGAAATGTGTTATAATTTAGACTTAATGGGGCCTATGGTTCAAGATAGCATTGTTGATACTACCACTTGTACACCATTTGATGATGGTTGTGGTACTGAATCGGATACAAATATTGGCGATATATTAAAACCAAGCGTTTATGGTTTAAGTACTTTACGCAAAGTGGGCTCTTTAAATAATATGCTACGTACCAAAACTCTTACATCCAATGAATTGTGGCATTTTCAAAAAAACAAAGTACTCTCACATCCTTGGCGAAAAATGAGCAACGGTCAAAATCATTGGAAAAATTATATTGTTAAGATGCGTCGGGAGCAGTTTCGCAAAGCAGCTGATAGTAAAGCAGTTGCTCCTAAGTTTCTTAA
>JAHDIA010000519.1:3988-4810 GCA_020631035.1 Chitinophagales bacterium
GCATTTTCGGGAGAAGTTAAGGCAACTCATATTGTGAGTGTGGTTTTGATAGGAGCAGCAGCAGTTTCTGGTGTAGGAGCTATTATTGCAGGAGTTTATTTTGTTGCAGATGTGGCAATGGAGGTTGCACACGCAGCTGGCTATTTAGAAAAAGGTGGATTGAGTAGTCGTTTAGATGGTTGGGTGGAAAATAATGTTGGAACACTTGAATTATATGAGGGTCTATACTAATGAATAAATGGATTGACAAATGTATTTATAAGATATATAAGGTTGCTTCTTTAAATGACTTTACAGAGGAAGATCGCTTAGAATCAACCATTGATGTTGCTACTGGAGAATTGGTAGGGCTTGTGATCGTTGTATTAGGAGTTTTAGCATTTGGAATAATCAAAGTAGATTTAATATTTTCCAATCTTAAAGGAGAGCGTTGGGTCATTCTTCCTTTATTTGGGATATTGATGTATGTATGTGTTGTTATTCCAATTAATAAATACTTAAAGAAAAAAATTACTCTACAGAAAATAGAACGAATAAAACACGAATACCAACATATTAAAATGTTTCCTTCGCTTCTTTTTGTAATTTTTTCACCATTGTTAGAACTTCTTTTTTTTGTAGCAATACTGTATGTATTTCGTCGGGTGCTAATCTAATGTTTATAGATATAGGTATACGCAATGAGATTTAATATGAATGAAATATGACATTTCAACTCTACGTATTGCCAACAGAAATGTCATATTAATTTTAACACATATTGCTACAAATGATTTTTGCTATTACAATAGAAATTGATTTAAAAGCCAATCACAAATCATC
>JAHDIA010000520.1 GCA_020631035.1 Chitinophagales bacterium
GCTATCCGCTGCTATGGCAGCAGTACAGACGTTGCGTGCAACGTCTCTACAAGCTGCCATATTCGCTACTATCGGGGCTAGACGATTAAGCTCAGTCACATTTGCAAATTTTCAAGAAAGAAGAAAAATGAAAAATAGAAACAAATATTTATTTTTTGTATTGTTGTTGTGCAGTGTTTCTTGTAGCAAAGATTTTATAGATTTAGAACCACAAGGACTCGCACTAGAACAAGATTTTTATCAAACTGAAGAAGAAATTTTTGAAGGTTTGGTTGCGGTCTACGATGTATTGCAATGGGGAGGAACAGGTGGTTGGTCTATGACAACAGGTCTCTACAATGCAGCTTCCGACGATTGCTTTGCAGGAGGTAGCAACTCATCCGACCAACCCAACTGGGTCGCTTGGGACAATTTTACCTTAGATCCATTTTTAGGACCGCAACAATGGCTTTGGAACCAAAACTATGCAGGGATCTATAGAGCCAATGTGATCTTGGAAAAAATAGAAGAAATTGATCCTGCCAATATAGACGAGTTCAATAAAGCCAAATTCATTGCTGAGGCGAAAACTTTACGGGCCTATTTCTATTTTGAATTGGCAAGGCTTTTTGGCAATGTTCCCTTGATTACAAGAACACTAGAATCTAGCGAGTTTTTCAACCAAACGCAATCTGATGTAAATGCGATTTTCCAACAAATCGAACAAGATTTACAAGATGCTCGCAATACATTTGCGCTGCCAGAATCCCTTTCACCAGATGAATTGGGACGAATCAATAAAAATATTGTAAATGCTTTGTTGGGCAAGGTCATTTTATTTCAAGACGATAACCAAAGAATGCTGGAAGCAGCAGGCTATCTTGAAGAGGTCATCAATTCTGGTTTTTACCAATTAGAAGAGAACTATGCTGACATCTTTAATGTAGACAATGAGTTTGGAAAAGAATCTGTTTTTGAAATTGCCCATTCTGCCAGCCAAAGAGGTGGCTGGGAAAGTTTTACCAATGGAACAGAAGGCAATTACAATGTCCAGTTCTTTGGAATGAGAGATTATGAAGGACCAGATTATGCCAGTGGTTGGAGTTTTTGTCCCGTCACACTTGACCTAGTAGAATTTATGCAAGACGACCCACGATTTGAACATACCATTATAGATGGAAATGCACTAAAAGAAGCAGGCGCCTCTTATACGGTAGGCTATCAAAATACCGATTATTTTATCAAAAAATACGCCCCACTTAGTTCGGAACGTGCCACCGATGGCGAACCCGCATTGAACTGGGGGTACAATAGAAGGGAAATCCGCTATGCTGATGTTTTGCTGATGGCAGCTGAGGCTTTGGTCAGAGGTGGAGGCAATCAAGCACAAGCCAGAGACTACCTCAATCAAGTACGCAATAGAGTAGGGCTACAAGGTGCAACAGTACAATCAGGTCAACAACTACTCGACATTATTTACCGTGAACGTCGTTTAGAGTTCGCAACCGAAGGACACCGTTTTTTCGATTTGGTTAGAACAGGACAGGCAAGCGAAGTTTTGGGGCCATTGGGATACATAGAAGGCAAACACAACCGCCTGCCCATTCCTCAAAACGAAATAGACATCACTGAAGGCAGCATTCAACAAAACCCACAATATTGATTAAATTTAAAATCTTAAATTTTGAATACAAAATATATCTTTCTCATATTGTTGCTAGCAATGGTTGCATGCGAACCCACAATAGACGACCAAATCGAATTGGGGACAGCACCAAGTAGTGCAGATTTTAGCATTACCGAATTGGAAGAAGCCAATACCTACCAATTGACCAATTTGACAAACGATGTATTCATCATACACTGGGAAACATCAGGCAATTCAGGAGATGGTTTACATACAGGCGAAACCATCGAACTTTTGTATCCGCTAAAAGGAGCCTATGAAGTCAAGATGACTGTTTTCAACGAGGGAGGTTCTACCTCAATAAGCAAAACAATCACCGTACTCGAAGACCTCCCTTTTGAGTGTACAGACAATGTCGAGTTGTTGAGCGATTGCGGAGAAAAAACTTGGAAACTCAAACCAATGGCAGCAGCCTTTCAAGTACAAAGTGGCGAAACAGGTGAAGTCTGGTGGAGCAATGCCGAGTCAGATGTAGATACACGTTCCTGTATTTTCAATGACGAATTTAGTTTTTTGGGAGATGGCTCTTTTGTATATGACAACCAAGGAGACTTTTGGGCAGACTCAGACAACAACGACAATGTGATTCCAGCAGATTTAGGGGTAGAACCAGGTTGTCAATCAAGTTCTATATGGCCAGAACAATACCAAGCATGGAATTCGGGTACACACCAATATTCAGTAACGGGCAATCAATTGTCTGTGATAGGAGAAGGGGCCTTTATGGGATTGTACAAAGCTGCGACCAATACTGAAGTCACCGAACCACAACAATCGGTTACTTACAAAATTGTACAATTGGACGATACCCTATTGGTTTTACAAACTCAAGGATCAGTAGTTTGGCAATATATTTACCAAGCACAGTAATAGGTGGCAACCTTTTCAACAAAAAATAGTTCTTATAAGTAGTTCTATTGATTTAGACGGCTTCTTAGATAAAATTTTCAAATGGCTATTACAAAACATACCTTATTTTGTCTGATTTTATTGTTTTCTTCCTTGAGTGTCTCCTCTTGTGACAAATCAAATGATGGGGAGGACGATAATACAGACAATCCTGATACCAATGTAAACACATTGCCCAAAATTTCAATCAATGACTTGACCTTATTTGAAGGCGATGGGGAAACAACTTTTCGTTTTAAAGCAGGCTTGAGTCGGAATGCGGAGCAAGTGGTGATGGTAGATTATACCACACAAGATAGATCCGCCAAGGCAGGAGAGGATTTTGTGGCAGCTAGTGGGAGTATTGAAATTCCAATAGGGATGCAAGAAGCGCAAATTGACATCACCATTCTTACCGATACCTTAAAAGAACCAGACGAAGATTTTGAAGTGATTTTGTCCAATCCTCAAAATGCCGAAATTCAAAAAGGAACCGCTTCAGGAACCATCCGCAATGACGATACCTACCTAGAAATTCCCGACGATGGTTATACTTCGTCCGAGGGTTATGCTGGTTATGATTTGGTTTGGTCAGATGAATTTGATGCTAGCAGCCTTGATTTGAGTAAGTGGGGATTTGACATCGGTTTTGGCGAAAGTGGTTGGGGCAATAATGAACTACAATACTACACCAATGATCCCGAAAATATCTATTTATCAAATGGTAAATTGGTAATCGAAGCAAGAGAAGAAAGTGTAGAGGGCAGTAGCTATACTTCTTCGAGAATCAAAACCCAAGGCAAATATGAGTTCAAGTTTGGTCGGGTAGACATTAGAGCCAAATTGCCAAGTGGACAAGGCATCTGGCCTGCTTTGTGGATGTTGGGAGCCAATATTAACTCAATAGGTTGGCCTGCGTGTGGGGAAATAGACATTATGGAACTCATAGGTTCAGAACCCAAAACTGTTCATGGGACAGTACATTGGGGAGCGCAGGGACAAGGATTTAGTAATAATGAAGGAGGAAGTTATATCATAGAGGAAGCATTTTCAGAGAAATTCCATGTATTTAGTATAATTTGGAAAGAAAATCAAGTTACATTCTATGTAGACGATGAAGTCTATTTTAGCATCACCGACAGTCAAGTCAACGGAGCTTATCCTTTTAACAATCCATTCTTTTTTATTTTCAATATAGCGGTAGGAGGGAATTGGCCAGGCTCACCTGACGAAACCACCATTTTTCCACAACAAATGTTAGTAGATTACATTAGAGTGTTTCAACAGTAAAAAAATTGCGTTACTTTTATGGGCAATTTGATTCTTAAAACAACGCAATGAAATTTATAAAGTGTATTCTGCTATTTTTGATGATATTGACCTTGGCTGCTTGTGAGAAATTCCCAGGGGAAGGTGGCACATCAAGCATTAGTGGCAAAATTTTATTCAAAGAATACGAATCCCTCACAGCTGTCAAAGATTCTTTTTACTTGGCGGAGGAAAGGGTGTACATCATATACGGCAATGAATCAAAGACCCATGATGATGAAATGCGCAGCAGCTATGATGGAAGTTTTGTATTTGAAGATTTGAGAAAAGGCAAGTATCAAATTTTTGTTTATACAGAGTGTACCCCTTCTGAAATTTTGACTACGGAGACTTGTCCTTCTGGTGAAAAGCCCATAATAGTGGAAGTGGAAATTGATAAAAATGGAGAGGACATTGTCCTTGACGATTTGATAGTGGAGGATTATCCGCTCTAGGTCTGAAAAATTACAACTTATGAACATCATCATCATCAATGGACCCAATCTCAATTTATTGGGAAAGCGGGAACCAGAAATATATGGTAGCCAAACATTTGAATCTTTTTATGAAACATTAAGCCAAGAATTTCCGCAACTAACATTAGATTATTTTCAAAGCAATGCTGAAGGTGCTTTGGTAGATAAAATTCAAGAGGTAGGTTTTTCAGTGGATGGAATTGTTTTGAATGCTGCTGCTTATACCCATACTTCCGTTGCCATTGCCGATGCGATCAAAGCAATTGACAGTCCTGTCATTGAAGTACACATTTCCAACCCACATGCCAGAGAGCCTTTTAGACACCATTCTTATTTGTCTCCAGTAGTCAAAGGATGCATTGCAGGCTTTGGTTTGAATAGTTATCGTTTGGCATTGCAAAGTTTTGTGTAACTTAGTACTGTGTAAAATAAGTAAATATGTATTTTGGGTAGTAGATTTTTGTTCTA
>JAHDIA010000521.1:0-4572 GCA_020631035.1 Chitinophagales bacterium
GTAGAACAATAGAATGGTAATCAAGCCTCTAGGAGCAATGGTGATTTCTGGAAAAATACTTTTGCCTGTAAAAATGCGTAATAAGGCAAATCGAACTACATATACCAAAACCAAGATCAATACACTAATAACAGCGACATTGTAGTCGAGTATAGAGTTGAGGGTGATGGTCATACCAAATACCACAAAGAAGAAAGTACGTACCACAAAGGCTGTCTCGATGGTAATGACGTGAAATTCTTTTTCGATGATGTGTAGAGATTCTTTGTCAACCCAGCTTTCGAGTGGTCCTCTAAAGAACAATTTGGGATTGGTAAAGACTACACCAAAGATGAGGATCAGCAATAGTGGCGATAGGTGGAGCATTTTCCCAACAGCATACAAAAGCAGTAAAACCGCTATTAGGACAAATAATTTGACATGAGAAGTAATGTTCTGAAATAGGAGTACTAACAAATAACTAGCGACCAAAGAGACAATGAGCGTTAATATCAAACTGGTACCAAAACCAGTACCTGCAGACTGTAAAGAGCCACTTTGGGCAACTGCCAATACCAAATAAAAGAACATAATGCCCAAAATATCGGAGAAAGTACTTTCGTAAATCAAAAATTCCTTCTTGCTTTTGGGAAGCCTTCCAATACTGGGTATGATGATGGCACTACTAAGTATGGACAAAGGAGTCGCATAGAGCAATGCTTGAGTAAAATCGACTTTAAGAATGATTTGTAGGACCATAGCAGCCGTAAAAGCGGAACCCAGTAGCCCCAAAAGGCCAACAATTAAGGCCCTGCCAATGATGGGGAGCTTTTCTCGTTCAATATCCAGATCCAGAGCTGCTTCCAATACAATCATTATCAAGCCCACTATACCCAGTACCTCCAATACTGGGAATATATTTCGTTCAGGAATGTGAAAGTAATCCAAGCCCATTTTGAGCAACACCCCTGCCACAATCAACATCAAAACGGATGGGATGTTGGTTTTTTGAGAGATGAGGTTGAAAAAATAGGATAAGATTATGATTAATGATACGGCTATAATGAAGGTGTAGGAGTTGAGATAATCTGCTGCTCCTCCGCCTCCAGCCAAAAATATTAATAGATTCATTTATGTATCAATTCTAGCAACAATTAAAGAATTTTTAATTCATATGAAGGGCTAAGATACAAAAAAGCCCAACTCCTTGATAAAGAAGCTAGGCTTTTAGACGGGTAATTTATGTTCAAATAACAAAAAGTTTGCTGTATATTGGAGCAACAATGTTGCATACAAGTGCCAAATTTGTTAATATTAGTTTAACTATACACGCTTTTGTGACAAATGGGTTTTATATTAGTCACTTTAGTAAACATTACTCTTTTAATTAAAATATTACATACATTATGGCAAATTTATTAAATGTGATTGCTCAACAGTTGTCTCCTGCAATTGTAGGACAAATTAGCAACTCTCTAGGAATCAATGACGGAGCAACCAAAAATGTTATTACCAGTGCTTTGCCAGTCATATTCAGTGCTTTGAACAACAACACTAATTCTCATCAAGGAGCAGAATCTTTGCACAACGCACTTCAAAGAGATCACGATGGTAGCATCTTCGATTCTTTGACTGATTTGGTAGCAGCTCCAGAGCGAGGACATGGAAGTGGAATTCTTGGTCATATTTTTGGCAACAAACAATCTAGTATTGAAAGAAATATTAGCCATGCTACTGGAGTACCCCCAAGTGGTACGGCCAAAATCTTACA
Source organism: Chitinophagales bacterium (assembly GCA_020631035.1). Lineage (GTDB taxonomy): Bacteria > Bacteroidota > Bacteroidia > Chitinophagales > UBA2359 > JAHDGP01. Next base: position 1,751 of record JAHDIA010000521.1, read on the forward strand.
AATATTGGCTCCTATGGTGATGGGGGCATTGGGCAAACAACAACGTTCGCAGGGTTTGGGAATTGATGACTTGTCTAGAGTCTTGACACAATCTCAAGGTGATTTTACCAGAGAAGCTCCTAGAGAAATGGGTGCTGTGGCTAGATTGTTAGATGCTGATGGAGATGGAAAAATCATAGACGATGTTGCTGGAATTGGTATGAAGTTGTTGGGTTCTTTCTTGCGTCGTTAAGAATTAGTCCATTTTATCTAATTCGGGAACAATTGAATTGAAAAGATAAGATCTATAACATTTTAATAGAACGCCCGCTGCCAATTAATTGGCAGCGGGCGTTTGTTTTTTTGTGTGGACCACATCCGCAAAGGACGTCTGTACAGTGGATTAAAATTTGATGTGTGCCAATGCTTTATTGGCTTTTTGTTTGCGTTCGCTGTCTGATAAGATGATTTTACGCAATCGCAAACTGTCTGGGGTTACTTCCAAATACTCGTCGCTTTGGATGTATTCCATATTTTCTTCTAATGAAAATTTGACGGGTGGGGCGATTTTGTTGGCATCGTCTTTTCCTGCTGCCCGCATATTGTTCAATTGTTTGCCTTTGATGACATTGATGACAATGTCGTTTTCTCTGGTGTTTTCTCCTAGAATTTGCCCTCCGTATACCTCTTCTCCTGGTGCGACAAAGAAAGTGCCTCGGTCTTGTAGCTTGTTTATGGCATAAGCCATAGCAGTTCCCTGACCGCTCGAAATCAATACACCATTTTTTCTTCTGGGAAATTCGCCCTTAATTTCTTGGAAGCTCTCAAAACGGTGATTCATAACCGCTTCGCCATTGGTGGCAGTCAATACTTTGTTACGCAAACCAATGATGCCTCTTGAAGGAATGTTAAATTCTAAGTGAATCAAACTGCCTTTGGGTTCCATTACCAACATTTCGCCTTTTCGCTGAGTCACCAACTCAATGACCTTACCTGACAAGGGTTCTGGTACATCAATGCTCAATAGCTCAAATGGTTCGTGCTTTTTCCCATCAATTTCTTTGATGATGATTTTGGGCTGACCAACCGACAATTCAAAACCTTCTCTACGCATTGTCTCAATCAATACACTCAAGTGGAGGATACCACGACCATAGACCAACATCGCATCAGGAGATTCGGTGTCTTCGACTCTTAGGGCGAGGTTCTTTTCGGTTTCTTTGTACAAACGGTCTCTTAACTGTCTTGAGTTGACATATTTGCCCTCTTTGCCCAAAAATGGGGAGGTGTTGATGGTAAACAACATATTCATTGTAGGTTCACCAATAGAAATGGCAGGCAATGCCTCTGGAGTTTCAAAGTCGGCTATGGTTTCGCCAATTTGGAAGTTTTCTAGTCCTACAACAGCTACAATATCTCCCGAATGTACCTCCTTTACTTTGGTACGACCTAAGCCTTCAAATACAAACAGTTCCTTGACACGGTTTTTGACAATGCTGCCATCTTGTTTGCAAAGTGAAATGGGTGAGTTTTCTTTTAAAGTCCCTCTGTGTACTCTACCAATGGCAATACGTCCACTGTAGTTGGAGTAATCCAAAGAGGTAATTTGCAATTGTACTGTTCCTTTGTTAACGGGTGCGGAGGGAATTTCTTCTAAGATGGCATCCAATAATGGAGTTATGTCATTGGTGGGTGCCTCCCAGTCTTCGCTCATCCAGCCTTCTTTAGAACTACCATATAAGGTACGAAAATCCAACTGTTCTTCACTCGCTTCTAAGTCGCAGAACAAATCAAAAACGGCTTCGTGTACTTCATCGGGACGGCAGTTTTCTTTGTCTACTTTATTGACCACAACCATTGGTTTGAGTCCCAAGCCAATCATTTTTTGAGTGACAAAACGAGTTTGTGGCATTGGACCTTCAAAAGCATCTACCAATAGAATACAACCATCTGCCATTTTGAGGACACGTTCTACTTCACCACCAAAGTCGGCGTGACCAGGGGTGTCGATGATATTGATTTTGACACCCTTGTATTCAACAGCAACGTTTTTAGAAACGATGGTGATGCCACGTTCTCTTTCGAGGTCGTTGTTGTCGAGTATGAGTTCGCCAGGTACTTCGTGGTCCTTGAACAAATTGGTCTGGTGTAGGATTTTGTCAACCAGTGTCGTTTTGCCGTGGTCTACGTGCGCAATAATGGCGATGTTTTTGATTTCTTTCATGCTTTTAACCTTTGAATTTTTACAAGTTTTGGCACTCGTGTTTTTTTAGCGTGCAAAGATACGCTTTTCTTGTGAAGAATAGTGGATTGTGTGCTATTGAATTGTGAATTGTTTTGTCTTTGGGGGATTGTGTGATTGGGTTACAGTGGAATGTGGAGACAAGACATGCCTTTTTGGTAATTGAGTGATTGTGGAGACAAGGCATGCCTTGTCTGTACGTGGGTGATTGTGTATAGGGTTAACATAATCAACTTAATTACCTAATTACAATGATGGGGCAGCGTGCGTGGTTCATGGCTGCATTATGGTCAGGTTAGCCAACGCATATTTCATACTTCATACAAGGGGTTATCTACCCGCTCGTCCTGCGCTTCTGTATTTGTTTTTATAGAGCGAAACCATTTTTTGTTTGTTGTAGTTGAGAATAAAGTATATTTATTTGAAACAAACACAAACATTATGAAAAGACAAATCATAGCATTGGGTGGGGGAGGTTTTTCAATGGAGCCTGAAAATCCACTTTTGGACGAATACATTTTGGCGCAGTCGGATAAGGTGCGTCCCAAAATTTGTTTCTTAGCAACTGCTAGTGGGGATGCTGAGGGCTATATAAATCGTT
>JAHDIA010000521.1:4582-4804 GCA_020631035.1 Chitinophagales bacterium
CAACGATAAAAATTGTGAGCCGAGTCATTTGTCGCTCTTTAAAGGGCATACCGACCAAATAGAAGATTTTGTGCTACAACAAGATATTGTTTATGTGGGTGGAGGCAATACCCGTAATTTGATCTTGCTTTGGCAGGCTTGGGAGCTGGATAAGATGTTGTTGAAGACGTACCAAAAAGGGTGCATTTTGTGTGGCATTAGTGCGGGTTCCATTTGTTGGTT
>JAHDIA010000522.1 GCA_020631035.1 Chitinophagales bacterium
TCGAAGTTCCCAGTTTTGAAGTGCCTAGCTTTACTTTCAGCGGTTTTAGCTTTGGTAGTGGTTTAGACGATTAAACAAGCCATAAAAATAGAAGGGTTCAACCAGTATTTTAATACCCTTTAGATATAAATTAACTATACTATACCTCGTCTTTATAAAAAACTTACAAACTCCATCACATTTATGTGATGGGGTTTTTTTATGCTTACACTACAAACTCATCTTTATTTATTTATAGGTTTTTGAACGGAACGCTCATTGCTTCGTTTGCAAGTCGAGTCCCTGCTGTCCACTCTTACTTGGTACAGCATTGGGCGGTTCGGCACATTCGCTCCTAGTCTTCCTACCGTCAGCCGTCGGAGCTTCCAGCCTCACACACCCACTACTGCACCAAGTACCGCTTCCATCAGGCGTATTTTAGTTTGTTTGCTTCTTCGTTTTCTCTTTTTAGAAAAATAAAAGGTGTCACCTTTTTAACTAGTTATATTGGTCAAACAAAGAGTAGCTTATTAAAGGTGACACCTTTAAATCATTAACTAAAATAATCTTTAAGTATATGTTTAACATTATTTATGAATTATATTTTGGAGTAATCACTCTAAAATATATATCTTTGTATTGGAGTGATTGCTCTAAAACAAAAGAATGGTAGATGTAATACCAATCATCAAACTAAAATTTAAAATAAAAAACAATTAAATATGAAGAAAGTATTGGCCTTTGGGGGTAGCAACAGCAGCACCTCTATCAACAAGAAACTAGCAAGCTATGTGGCTAGTCAACTAGAGGATGCTACAGTCAATGTTGCAGACTTAAATGATTTTGAACTACCCTTATACAGTCCAGATCTAGAAAAAGAAATAGGTGTACACGAAAATGCTGTTAAGTTTTCAAAGCTCATAGAAGAAAGTGATGCCATTGTGTTATCCCTTGCTGAATACAATGGGTCCTATACAGCAGCCTTCAAAAATTTGTTTGACTGGATGTCCCGTATCAATCAAAAAGTATGGAAAGACAAACCAATGATGCTAATGGCTGCTTCCCCAGGAGGTCGAGGTGGAGCCAATGTGTTGAAAACTACCAAAGATTTGATGCCTTACTTTGGAGGTAATGTGATTGCTGATTTTTCTCTCCCCATCTTTCACGAAAATTTCAGAGAGGAAGGCATAGTTGACGAAGCAAAAGCAAAGGAGCTAAAAGAGAAAATTCAAATTTTCCAAGAAGCGATTTAAAAATAAATACAACAATGGAAATAGGAATAGACAGTTTTGCAGCAGCACCCGTCAAAGATGGTGAAATAACTGCTGTCACGAATGTCCAATCAATGGCTGAGTTACTAGAGCGTATAGAATGGGCAGACCAAGTTGGCGTAGACACTTTTGGTATAGGAGAACATTACCGAAAAGAGTTTTTGGACTCTGCTCCTGCCGTCATCTTGGCAGCAGCAGCAGCCCGTACCAAACGCATTCGTTTAACAAGTGCGGTTACTGTTTTGAGTGCGGCTGATCCCGTTCGTGCTTTTCAAAACTTTGCCACACTTGATTTGATTTCCAATGGTCGAATAGAAATGGTGGTAGGACGAGGTTCTTTTACCGAATCCTTCCCCTTGTTCGGTTTGAGACTAAAGGATTACGACGCATTGTTTAGTGAAAAATTAGGACTATTGCTAAACATTCGAGACAATGAAATAGTCAATTGGGAAGGGGAGTTTCGGACAGGTTTGACAAATCAAGCCATCTATCCAAGACCTGTACAAGATCCATTGCCAATATGGTTGGGTGTAGGGGGAACACCCGCATCTTTTGCCCGTGCTGGCTCACTGGGTTTGCCCTTGATGCTTGCAGTGATTGGAGGAGAAACCCATAAATTTGCGCCCTTGGTACAATTGTATAGACAAGCAGGCAAAAGAGCAGGATTCAAACCCGAACAATTAAAAGTGGGCTTGCATTCTTTTGGTTATGTTGCTGAAACCAGACAAAAGGCATTGGACGAATTTTACCCTGGCTATGCAAAAGTTATGAACAAAATCGGTGCAGAGCGAGGATGGCGACCAATGAGCCGATCGGGTTTTGAAGCACAAACAGGCGATACAGGAGCGATTGTCATAGGTAGCCCCGAAGAAGTAGCGGCCAAAATATTGCGACACAGCGAAGCATTGGGAGGCATTTCAAGATTCAGCTTTCAAATGGATGTTGGCTTGTCACATCAACAACTACTGAATGCGATTGAGCTAATTGGCAAAAAAGTGGCTACCTTTGTCAAAGATCAAGGAACAATGACTTATGCCAAGACCCAAAGCATTTGACGAAGAAGAAATATTGCAAAAAGCAATGCTGCTCTTTTGGAAAAAGGGCTATCACGATACGTCTATCAAAGACTTAATAGATTTTCTAGGCATCAGCAATGCGAGTATTTACAACACATTCGGAGGCAAAAAGCAACTCTTTAATAGAGCAGTTGCTTGTTACCGATCGACAAACCATAATGGGCTAAAAAACTTTATGACGACTCAAAAAGACGTCAGGAAAGGACTCATCAAAATTTTTCAAAAAATCGTTACCGACGATCAAAACGACCAAGACTGCAAAGGTTGTTTCATTGTCAATACGACCACCGAATTACTCCCTGCTGATGCCACTTTACAAAAAGCCCTCTCTGCCCACAAAGCAGAAATGGAAAAGCTCTTTTACGACTTCCTTAAAATGGGCGTCCAAACAGGGCAAATCTCCAAAGACAAAAATATCAAAACCCTCTCCAAAGTCCTCTACACCCTAATGACAGGCTTACGAGTTCTCAGCAAAACAAACCCCCAACCCAAGGAGCTAATGACCTCTGTTAAAACAGTTTTGTCTTTGTTGGATTGAACACACATCACTAAGCTACGCAGCACCCAAACAAACCCCAATACGCCCGATGGCAGCGATACCTGCCCCGACAATAGCCCAATGAGACAAGGAGTGCCGACGGCTGACGCTAGGAAGACTAGGCACGACTATGGCGAATGGGCTAGTGGAGTGGGCAAGTACAAGCGGACAGCGGGGACTCAACTTGCAAACGAAGAACCAAGCGTTCCGTGCTACACCTCAAAATTATCCACCCTATCCCCCAAAGGCTCAAAAAATAACTCATTTTCACTCGAAGCAATCAAGGTCGAAACCGTAGCATCGCCTGTAACATTGACCACCGTTCGACACATATCCAAAATACGATCGACAGGGAAAATAATGGCAATCCACGTCCCAGGTAAGCCCACCGATTCCAAAACCAAAATCAACATCACCAAACCTGCACTTGGTACCGCAGCCGAACCAATAGACGCCAAAGTAGCCGTCAAAACAATGGTCATTTGTTGGGCAAAACTCAAATCGACCATATAAAATTGTGCTAGGAAAATTGCCGCCACAGCTTGGTACATACTCGTTCCGTCCATATTGACCGTCGCCCCAATGGGCAAAACAAAATTGCTCACATCTTCCGACACCTTTAAATTCTCCCGAACACAATCGAGGGTAACGGGTAGGGTAGCCGCACTCGAACTGGTCGAAAATGCCATAATCTGAGCAGGGCTAATGCTTCTAAAAAAGTCCACATACGAAATCTTACGAGTAACGACTTGTACAATTATGGGATAAATGACAAAAATCATCAAGGCAAGTCCAATGACCAGTGTCAAAGAATACCAGCCCAAACCTTTAAAAATGTCGACAACTGCCTTGGGATCATCCCCCGCCATTTCCGACATTTTACCCGCCAGGAGTGCGAAGACAAAAAACGGAGCGACTTGCATAATCACATCTACCATCTTAATAAACACCTCATTGATGCCATCTACAAAATTAATGACGGGCTGTGCCTTATCCTTGGCAATATATAACAGAACTATTCCAAAAAAGATGGCAAAAAAGATGACTTGTAACATAGAGGGTTTGCCGACTGCCGACACAATATTGGTCGGCACCATATCTACAATAAATTGCAGTGGACCACTCCCTTTTTGATTGTCGGCTTTTTTGAGTTTGTCTTGTAAGTTACTGTTTTCGGAGCGTTGACTTTCCAATGTCGCAACTTCCTTTTCATATTTTTGCTTCTCTGCAGGCGACAAGGAATCCATAATCCGTAAATCGTCGGCAAATTCTTTATTGTTACTTGTTACCCAAAGTTCGTATTCAATTCGGTTTTTGGTTCGTTGATCCTGATCAACCAAAGTGCCAGGCTGAATGGTATTGACCAGTGTCAAACCAATGCCAATCGCAAAAATGGTGGTAATTAGGTAGGCAATCAATGTCTTGGCTCCCAATCGACCCAATTTTGAGCCATCGCTAATACCAGAAACCCCCTTAATAATGGAAAACAAAACCAAAGGAACCGCAATCATTCTCAGTAATCGAATAAAAATATCTCCAAAAGGGGCAATCCAGTCGAGCGTAAATTGGCTCCAGCCCATCGAGCTAGAAACCAATGCCCAAATAATTCCTAAAATCAATCCAATGATGATCTGCCAGTGTAGTGCTAGTCGTCGCATAGGCGTACAAGATAGGTAAATTCTTTTTTTCTTTCAAACCGTACCTTTAAGTTTGCAACTTAAAGGTCAACACTTTACGACTTCTAGATACTTTTTTATGTATAAATAAATTTATCATTGGTACGGAACGCTCAATGCCTTGTCTTTTCGTGTGTCCCAGCTATCAGCCGTACATGGTACGTGCTTCTATCTGGCGTAGGCATCGCTATTTTTTGTCCTTTGTCTAAGAACCTGTCTGAAAACCCCTTGCTGGTCTGCGACCTCGTCTTTTTGGCTAG
>JAHDIA010000523.1 GCA_020631035.1 Chitinophagales bacterium
ACAGCTTCTTAATTTAATTTTACCAATTTAAAAGGATATTTTGGCTCAGAATCATTATCATACCCACACACGCCCATACGTGGCGAATTAACAATATTCAAAATCATTTCTGAGTCAAAATCTTCTTGTGTATCATTGCAGTTTTCGCAAAAGAAAGGATAATCAGTTTCATACATAGCCTCTGTGTTAATGTAGTCAGCATCGTTTTTACATTGGCTACACTTAAATTCAAATGCCTCATTGCGAGACAACAATATTATCTCATCTAGTTTTTTGGGAAATTTATATTCTTGCATTACTTTTAGAACCAGTTGAGTGCTACTTCCCCAATCGTAAATATAGGTGAACTCCAAATCTTTGTACAATTTGTCTTTGAGTTTGTCTTGCATTTTTTTAGGAACTTTGAATGGATCAAAGTCATCAAAATCGTCCCAATCAGGTGCTTCATTAGGAAATTGAAATTCACTCATATGACCGCAGCATTCCAACCAAATGTTTCTCAAATAGTAATCTAGTTTTTGTAGCTGAATACTGTTCTTTACTAGTAGATGTAAAAAATATGGACCTGCATAAACCTTGATATGAAAATAAGTGTTTTTGCCTTTTTCGTCTGCAACTTTTTTTAACTCACTACCAAGATGTCTCGCCATTCCGCTTCCTTTGTAGGTCTTTCCACAAAGCCTACATTTTCCTTCAGATGTCATAATTAAGAGTTTAGGTTAAATTTGAAATTGTTTTTATTTTACGCTCTGAGCCAGTCGAAGTGACTACGCCCCCTGAGTTTGCCGAAGGGCAAAAACATCTTTTAAATAAGGACTCAAAAACAATCCCTCTGGATCTTGCTCATTTCGGTGCTTCAAAAAATCATTCCACTTGGGATAAACCTTGCTAAAATAATCCGCCCGACGGGTGTGCATTTTGCCCCAATGCGGTCTTCCATCGTAAGCAATGTAAATCTCTTCCAAAGCATCAAAGTATTTTTTGTATTCCTTGCCTTTGTAAACGTGTGCAGCAATGTAAGCAGAATCCCTTTTATAAGCAGGACTCAAATAAATATCATCTTGTTTGACAAAGCGATTTTCGACAGGGAAATGAATGTTAAATTTATTTTTTTCGACACACTTAACCAAATCTTTCATCACATCTTTATAAGCTTCAAGCGGTACATTGTACTCCATCTCATTAAATTTGACATAGCGTGGAGTGGCATATACTTGGTGGCTGTATTTGGTTTTCTTTTGATGCGAAATAAATTTAGCCAAAAAACCATTGAGCGAAGTGTTGAGAGAAGGGCGCATCTTTGCCGCATCGCAAAAAAGTTTGAATACCCAATTTTCCATCACAACTTCATCAAAATAAGTACCAATGCCACTTTTGTCAACCAAGCCTTTACCTATATTGGTGGTTTTCGTTTGTACCACATTGGTATAGGGAAGCCAATAAAATTCAAAATTGCGATTGTTGGCATTGAGCGAGTCGAGTTGGTTCAGTATTTCATCTAAGGTAGACTTGTCTTTGACCAATTCTAATTTATAAGCATCGACCAATTGCAATTTGAGTTGGGTAATCACGCCCATTGACCCAAGCGAAATTTGCATAGCTTTAAACAAATCGGTTTTGTCATTGATTGAACAATCCACAATTTCCCCCTTGCCATTTACAAAGCGCATTCCAATGACTTGCGTACTCAAATTACCAAAGGCAGTTCCAGTACCATGCGTTCCAGTACTAATCGAACCCGCAATGGATTGTTGGTCAATGTCTCCCAAATTTTCTTGGGCAAGTCCCTTGTCGTACAACAATTGTCCTAGCAAATTTAATTTGGTACCTGACTTGACTACCGCTGTTTTTTCCACTTCATCCACCTCTATCAAACCTTGCCAATTGTCCAAATTAATCAACAAATCATCCGTGACGGACAAAGGCTCAAAAGAGTGTCCCGTACCAATAATACGTACCTGACGCCCGCCTTGAACAGCCGCTTGAATCAAAGCTTGAAGCTCCGCTTCCGACGAAGGTTTTGCGACCTCTTTGGGCGACCACTCTATATTTTCTGACCAATTTTTCATCCAATTTTATTTTACGTCAACCAAAATACTCAAAAAAAATGAGATGGATTGGTATATCCCCTACTAATCATACATTTGGCAGAGAGAAAAGTTGCGGTGTGGTCTATTTTTAAAAGAGGCTTTGTAGGCATTGTTGAAAGTAACAATGTTCCTTTTCAGCTTGTGAGTTTTTTCCTTTTGAATAAATAGGACGGAACGTTTGTTTCCTTCGTTTGCAAGTCGAGTCCCCGCTGTCTGCCATACACGGTATGTGCTTCCATCGGGCGTAGTTTATTTTGGGTAGTGCTTCGTTGTTTCATTTTTAAATTCTTCTAATTCCTCAAACAACATCTTCTTCATAATCCAATCAACTTAATTACCCAACATATATTATTTAATCATCAATTTCTTAGACACAACTTTAAATCCATCAGTCATTTGTAAAAGATACATCCCAGAAGGGTAGCCACTCAAATCAATATTGGTAGTTTGCGTAGCATCTTGCTCCAACAACAAATCCCCATTCATCGAAAATACTTGCAAGATAGTGTTTTCATTTGTCCCCCTATAATCAATTGTAAAATACCCATCGCTAGGATTGGGGTAGGCCACAATGTCAAAGCTTTCTGGTGTTTCTTTTCCTATTTCTGTTTGGTTGCCAGCAGTTTTACCAGAACAAGCATAGAGCAAATTAATCTCCCAATCGTACAAACCATAAATCCCCAAACAATCTGTAAACGAACTACTTTGGCAATAAAACTGTCCCGACGAACTATACATCATCGGCTCCCCACATTCTTCTTGAGGCACAATGTAGATATAGGAGTAAATGCCATTGGTATACTCATAAACTTCGTTTGTACTACAACAATCACTTTGGTCAACAATTGTATACAGCCAAGGATAATTATCAAAACTAGAAGGAATAGTGTCTTCAAGCACTTTGATACAAACCAAATTGACCGCCAAAGCCTCAAATGTACAAGGAGAATTGAAGGGTGCAATATCATAAGAGAAAGCAATTCGTTTTCCATCATTGGCAAGGAAATCAAACTGCAATCCATTGACCAAATAGGGATCAATGATGTCCCCATTTTCTAGCTCAATCAAGTAGTAAGACTGCCCATCACAGGTGTCAAAAAAGACCGTACCTTCATATTCATAATTGCATCCATTACTAGGAGGCGATGTTGTTCCATCACAATTCCAAAGCAGCGAACCATTGCTCAAACCATAAAAATCCAAACAATTGAGTAATATTGAGTAAAAGTAGTACTCTTTCATCTGCTTGATTGTAACCATGATACATAGCTTGGTAGCTTCCATTATCCATTTGATCTAAATAAATGAGTGATGCAAAATAATCATAGGGCATAAACTCATCTTCAATTTGCCAAATGATATTTCCTTGTATATCACTATGGGTGATGATATGGGTGTAGCTATTTTTTGAACCAAAAATATAGCCACCATTTTGGGTTTGTTGACTAAGGACTGGATTTCCTGATAAATCAGGAAATTCTAGCACTTCAAACTGTGAATAAACTTGAAGCCAACACAAAAGTATACCTAGAAAGCTTAGTAGTAATTTGGTAGACATTTGATATGTTTTTGGGTATAATAAATAATCTTTTACTCCAAATATAGTCCTTTCATCTCAATATATTCAACTACATTTTTTTGAGAATTTAATAAATAAACCAATCTTTTTATTGGTTTTTGGGTTTGTAAGAGCTTGATTTTTAAGGTTTTGTTGTATATGATTTGTTAGAGTATTTTATCAATAAATTATTATTCATCTTTCTTACAAAAAACACTCCCCCTCCCCACGATAAGTCGGAACAGTCTCCACTATTTTCCCAGCCCGAACAAAATGCAAAACATTAAAACGTTCACACAATTCCCCCGCTTTACAATGTCTAAAAAAAATAGGATCGCCAATTTTTAATTGTTCCTTTCCTTCATAGTAGATTGGCGTTTGTACTTCACCAGTTCCCTCATTTTTATCCAGTTTAATACCTTCGGGCAAATAGGGGAGAGGTGCTCGACTAGCTTCCATCGCACCAGAAGCAGGATAACCACCGCCCATACAAGTATAAACTCCTTTCTTGGGACTACGGGTAATTTGCACCGCATAAGCCGCCGCAGGATAAAACCGAAAATTTTGGTAATAGTCAAACAAATGCGGATTGTAAAAACCAGAACCTACCGTCACCTCCGTCACGCCTGCTTCAGCTATTGTACTTTCAATACTACCTGTTCCCCCACCATTGACAAACTTCAAATCAAAGCCCATAGAACGAATCAATTCCAAAGCAGCAGCACGCCTTCTGGCAATTTGGGGAATAGACCGTTTTTTCAACAAACGAATGGCCTGATTTTTCAAAGTAGCTCCCTTAGCAGCATCACCCACTCCTGCAATTTGTGCCTCATATCCCATCAAACCATCCAAACTTAAAAAGGGACTTTTTTGCAAAGCCTCCAAAACAGGCTGCAATGTCTCATTGTTGGTAATAGAAGAACGCCATACCCCAAAATGCAACCCAGGAAAGTCCACCGACAAATCCAAATCAATGCAAACAGGAATGACTGTATTCATTTTTTGCCCAATACCATTGAGCAATTCAATGTGTTCTAAACGGTCCAACATCAAATTAATGTATTTCCCTTTTTGCAGTGTCTCACAAACCTTTTCAATTTGCTGAGTATTGACAATAGGGTAGGCAACTAAAATATCA
>JAHDIA010000524.1 GCA_020631035.1 Chitinophagales bacterium
CTGCTGAGGAAAATCTTTCAGGAGAATTGCCTGCATTTGGTACCTATGTCATTGGTAATTTAAGCGGTACAGCAGGAGTGGCAGATTTGTATTCAACCGTGGCAGTTTATAGTGGAAACGATGCTGTTGCCCTACGTTACGAAGAAGACTTAATAGATGTCATTGGAGTAATTGGTGAAATTCCTGGCGATTTTTGGATTGCTGGAGAGGGCAATACCAAGGATTATACTTTAACTAGAAAATTTGAAGTAGGCAAAGGGACAACCGATTGGGAAGTGGGTTCGCAAGAATGGGATGCCTATGCTTCTGGTCCTTTGAGTTTTTTGGGAACACACGCCAATGTGTGTGGTTCTGCTGCACCTTTGTTTGGTTTTGAATCGGCTGAATTGTCGGTATTAGAATCAGATGGCATCATAAACATTCCTTTTACAATTGAAAACATCAATCAGTGTTATTCGGTTGAATTGGCTTTTTCAGGTAGTGCCGTTTTGGGCGAAGACTATATGTTGTTTGAAGACACCATCGAAATTTGTCCCGATTATGAAGGCATTTTCCAAATCAACTTGGTTGACGATGAATTGTTGGAAGGAGAAGATACCATTGAGATATTTATCACCAATCCTACAGTGGGCTTGTCCATTGGGATTTCGTTTATGAATCTCTTTATTGTAGACAATGATTTGCCCTGGTATACCATTGGTGAGGCAACAGAAAACAATGCCGATGGTTCGGCAGCCAATTTGGGACTCAATGGCGAATTGCGTGGTATTGTTCATGGCGTCAATTTGCGTTCGCCTGGGATTCAGTTTGCTTTGATTGACCCAACGGGTGGTATTGCGGTCACCAATATCAGCGATGATTTGGGGTATATTGTTACCGAAGGAGACAGTCTGCATGTCAAGGGCGAAATTGTACAGTTTAGGGGAATGACCGAAATTCGACCTTTTGAAATCGCTTTGGTTTCTGCTGACAATCCGACTCAAACTCCTACAGTGGTCGAAAGCTTAGGAGAAGAAACAGAGGCAGAACTCATTACAATGGAATGTATGGATTTGGTGTATGATTCTACTTGGACCAATTCGGGACCAGCTTTTAATACCCTCATTACTGATGGAATGCAAGAGTTTACTTTAAGGGTCAATGAAAATACGACTATTTACGACATTGACTCACCTTCAGGCGCATTTGATTTGACAGGCTTGGGTTGGCAGTTTGATTCTGAATCAGCACCTTTGACTTCGGGTTACCAAATCATTCCCCGCTATGTTGAGGATTTAAATTCAAGAAACCTAGTGGCGAGTTTTGAGGCAAGTGTGGAGGATTTGACCATCACTTTAGAGGCTGGCGAAACGGGAGCTACAAGCTATACCTGGGACTTGGGAGATGGTACAGTTTTAGAAGGGCAAAGTGTAAGTCATACCTATACTGAGTACAATACCTACGACATTGAATTGAGTGTGTCGGATGGAGATTGCGCACACAAAAGAAAGGAAAGTGTAGGTGTGTACTTAACGGGTGTAAATGAAATCTTGAATGCGCAATTTCAGGTATTGCCCAATCCTGCCAAGAATGTGGTTTGGATAGAATCAGAGCAAACATTTAATGAAATCAAACTCTTTGATGTAAGCGGTAAATTGGTGCATCAACAAGAGTGCGATGATTTATCAAATGTACAATTGCAATTAGATCATTTGAACAGTGGTACTTACTTTATTCAGTTGTTGACTGAGCAAGGAATTGCCCAAAAACAATTGGTGATAATAGAATAGAAATACCAACCATTTTTTTCATTAAAAGAACACTATCATGGGACTCATTTCATGGATCATTTTTGGATTGATTGCGGGTGCATTGGCTCGTTACATTCACCCTGGCGACGACCCAGGTGGCAGCAAAGACATTAAGAGCTTGGCAATTACGGCAGGCATCGGTATCCTTGGAGCCATATTGGGCGGATTTGTCGGTGGAATTTTGGGCTTAGGCGGTGTCTCTGGCTTCAATTTGTGGAGCTTTATCATTGCTGTTGCAGGCTCTGTTGGGCTGCTTTTTGGCTATAGAAAATTGTTGGAAAATAGATAATAAGTCTAATGATTAGGACGGAACGTTTGGGGCTTCGATTGATCGGGGCTCCCTGCTTTCCGCTTTTGCATGGCAACCGCTACAATCAGGCGTATTTTCGTATCTTTTTGTCTTTCATCGGTTCTTTTTGCTATCCGCTTCGTGCTTTGCTGCCATCTGTTTTTTTGCGCCTGTTTCGTTGCGCCCGTTTTTTTGCGCCCGTTTTGGGTAGACAAGGCATGCCTTGTCTCTACGGGGATATTAATAAAATACTGTTTTTATCTGAATATCTGTATTGCGCCCCTTGTCATCTGAACATGAAATTTTGACGTATCCAGGTTTGGGGGTGAAAAATACCGATTCTGATACATCCACCGTTTGTAAAAATTGATTGTCAATAAACCAATGAACTTGTTTGACATCACTGGCTGCCTGACAACTCAACATCAATTGCTGATTGTCTGATTTTTCCAATAAATATTCCAAACCATCTCCTAGGGAAACAATCTTGGGGTCATTGGCTTCAAATACATTTTCACAACTGGGATTGTGTGGAGGCAATTCTTGAAAAGGAATGCTATGTATACGGTAAAACTCCATCAATGCCTTGTCTATATGATTGAATGATTTTCTTTTGTATCCCTTGCTAGGAAGGCATCTCGCACAATAGGTCAATTGCTCATCTTCAGATACCCAATATAGCTTCTGATGGGTGCATTTTTTGGTGTTGGATGTTAGAGGAATAAAGGCATCCATAATGGTGTTTTCGCAAAAGGTGTTTTCAGGCATTCCTGTCTCTGAACATACCCAACGGTAATCTACAGTTTCAGGGGCAATATTCCAATTGGGCGGACTGTTTCGGGCAAGCTGATTGAATATCTCAAACAACAAGGGGGCTGCCATCGACGCACCTGTCAATTCGGGAACGCCCTGACCCGAAAAATTGCCTACCCAAACTCCAATGGTATACTCACTATTGTAACCAATACTCCAAGCATCTCGGCGACCATAAGAGGTGCCCGTCTTCCAAGCAATCTTGGGTAGTCCAGCATGTTCTGCAAAAACTGTGGGAAAATCGGGACGGGCTACTTGGGTCAAAACATCTGTAATCATATGGGCAGCCGCTTCCGAAACGATGGGTGTGTTGTTTGTCACACTGTCAGATTGCAAGCAATTTAATTTTTGAAATTTGCCACCATTGGACAAAGCATTGTACAAAGTACACAATTCTTCCAAACTCACCCCGCATCCTCCCAAGACTGTAGACAGACCCAATTTATTGGCATCTTTGGCAATTTGTTGGAAGGCTGCTTTTTGTAATGCCTTGCTCAATTTGTCTACACCCAGTTGGTCCAACATGGCCACTGCTGGTACATTCAGGGATTGTGCCAATGCTGTTTCAATACTGACTTTCCCCCGATTCTTTTTGTCAAAATTCAGCGGAGCATAACCATTGAAATTCATAGGAATGTCCAGCACCATTTTCTTGGGCGTAATAAGTCCCGCATCTATTCCCAAGGCATAGACCAAAGGTTTTAAAGTACTTCCAGGTGAACGAATGGCTCGAATACCATCTACTTGACCACCATCTTTGGCATTGGAGAAATCTGCTGAGCCTACATAAGCTTCCACCGCACCATTGCGGTTGTTGATGAGCATAACCGAAGCATTGTGTACACCATAAGCTTTTAGTTTTTGAATGTGGTTGTAGGTCAGGGTTTGTATCAATTCCTGTTTTTCCAAATCCAGTGTTGTTTTGATGATGGCTTGATCTGGATAAGTTTGCTTCATTCGGTAGGTAAAGTGTTGACTCTTTTGGGGGGCGTTGTGTCTTTGGGCATTGAGTGGTTCATATAATGCATCTGCAATGTACTTTGCATCAAAAAGCTTTGATTGCTCAAATCTTCTCAGCCACTTATTGCGCTCTTGAACGATGAGTTCGTTTTTTTTGCCCAACAATAGAGAGCTAGGGCGATTGGGAATGATACAAAGGGTACTGACCTCTGCTAAACTCAATTGTTCGATGGATTTTTCAAAGTAGAGGATGGCGGCTGTTTTAACCCCTTCGACATTGCTGCCATAAGGAACCAAATTGAGGTACAATTGTAAAATCTCATCTTTGGACAAGTTCCATTCCAGTTGCAAGGCTCTAAACATCTCCCAAACTTTGTTGAGATAAGTTCGTTTTTTAGGTTCCAGCAAACGAGCCACTTGCATTGTAATGGTCGAAGCTCCTGAAGTACGCTTGCCTTGAAAAACATTCTTGCTTAGGGCACGTCCAATGGCAATCGGATTGATGCCAAAATGTTGGTAGAAATACTTGTCCTCTTTAAAGAGAATGGCTTTTTTTAAGTCGGGCGAAATTTCTTGGAGTTCTGCTTTCATTCGCCATTTTTCGTCACTGGTCAAATAGGCATTTAAGACCTCGCCATTGGAAGCAGTGACAATGGTCGAATATTCTACTTTGGTCGAAATGGGAAAGAGCCAGTTGCACAATAAAAACAGCAAGAACAAAGCAACAAAAATGATGGGTAAAAGCAGTGCAAGCTGCTTGAAGGATATTTTTTTGAACAAATAGAGGTATGTTGCTTTGTTTGTTTTCATTTGCTAAAGAGAATACCAAGTAAGTAGTCTGACATAATTAAGATAGATTTGTTAGACTACTTACTTATAAGTAGTCAGACAAATTTATCTTAACATTTTTGATGGCTTCT
>JAHDIA010000525.1 GCA_020631035.1 Chitinophagales bacterium
ACCTCCATAGGTCTTAACAGGCTCCAAGCTTCCATAGGATGTCGTATCTATTCCACTTATGGTTTCTTGTGTTCTATCGTAAGGACCAACCTGTTGGAACATAGAGGCTCTTAATCCAAGGTGAACTTTAATTTTGTCGGTCAAGTCAAAGTTGTCTTGTGCATAGATGGCGGCTTCGTGTGCATATCGTTTGGTCAAGACAGGTTCAAACTCTGTTTCTCCCGCATTGCCACTGGCACTACTTGGGGTGAAAATGTGATAGGTATATTGTGCGCCAAACTTGAATTTATGGCGAACATTGGGGTAATAATCAATATCTGATTTGATGCTAAAATCACGAATACCTGAAAACAATTTAAAAGCAAATTGATCCTGTTCGCCTTCAAATTCAAAATTGTAATCATTGAACAAGAGGGTCGTATTCATAAACAACTTATCAGTAAATAAGTGGTTCCATCTCAAGGTAGCCGTAGCATTCCCCCAGGGAATGCCAATAGAAAAACCACGTTCATTGGATCTGTAGGTAAAGACATCTCGCCCAAAGTAACCACTCAAATACAAACGATCTTTTTTGGAAAAAGTATGATTGATTTTGGCATTGAGATCATAGAAGTAATAGTTGGTTCCTGCAAAGTCAGTATTGTTGATGGCAGGTTGCATCAAATCCAATATATAGGTTCTACGTCCAGAAATAAGAAAGGAACTTTGTTCTTTTTTTATGGGACCTTGAATGGTCAATCTAGAGGCAATCAATCCAATACCACCATCCACTTGAAAACGGCGGTTGTTGCCTTCTTTCATAGAAATGTCCAAGACCGAAGACAAACGCCCACCATACTGTGCAGGCATTCCACCTTTGATGAGGGTCGTATTTTTAATGGCATCGGCATTGAAGACAGAGAAAAACCCAAACAAGTGCCCACCATTGTATACGATGGCGTCGTCAAGCAATACCAAGTTTTGGTTGGGGCCACCCCCACGGACATAAAAGCCACCATTGCCTTCGCCAACAGATTGTACACCAGGCAACAATTGTATGGTTTTTAAAATATCTACTTCACCCATAAAAGCAGGTAGGGCTTTGATTTTGTCAACTGACAGTTCAACAGTTCCCATTTTGGCATCATTGACATTCTCGTCACTTCTGGTATCAGTAATGACCACTTCGTCCATAGTGACCCCTTCTGGAACCATATCTAAGTTGAACTCTTGATTGCTGGTTAAATTGACTGTAAACTCCATAGAAGTATAGCCAACATAAGAACTCAAAAAGGTATAGGTACCTTTGGGTAGGGTAATGGAGTAGAAACCATATAAATTAGTGGTAACTCCTTTGTTGGGATCATCTTTTAGATACAAATAAGCACCAATCAGACTTTCCCCATTTTCAGAATCTTTGAGGTAGCCACTAAGGGTATATTTTTCAGCATTTTGGGCAAAACTGGCAATACAAAAACAACTACAAACAAAGACGGAAGTAAATAGTAGAACAAAAAATTTTTTCATTGTTAAGAATAGATTAAAGGAATAGACATATACACGAAAGTAAACACCAAACAAAGGTCTTTAGTTTCAACTAAAATACCATTTTTTACTGCAAAATTAACGAACATTAACAAGCTTTTTATGAGCATAATGTTAAATGTTTGAAGCTAAATGTATTTGAAAACGCTAAATATTGACTATTTACGCATAAAATTTGCTTATATTTGCACTCATTTTTTGAACATTAATTAAAAAAGGCTTGCATAAAAGCCTACTAAACAAATAAAATATGCAGGGTAAAGGACTTGTAAAATTATTTGCAGTTGCGTTGATACTCATCTGTTTGTATCAGCTCTCGTTTACTTTCTTGACCAATCGCATCGAAAACAGAGCAGAAGCTTATGCTCAAGAACGCATCTCTGCGGATGTATCTGAAAGAGGCTACAACAATGAGTTGAGACGCCTTGAAAAAGTTTATCTTGATTCTATTCAAGACAAACCATCAGTCAATTTAGGTTTTGCAGATTATACTTATAAAGATTGTAAATCAAATTCTCTCAATTTGGGATTGGATTTGCAAGGAGGTATGAGTGTGGTTATGCAGGTGGCCATTGACAAAGCCATCCAGTCTATTGCTGGAGGCAGTACACATCCACAATTGATGGCTGCTTTGGAGAATGCGAAAAAGAAAGAAGCGGAGACACAAGCTGATTTTGTGACGCTTTTTGGTCAAGAGTTTAGCAGAATTAACCCAGATGTTAGTCTGGCATCTATTTTTGCGAACTCTCCAGATTATAGCGATCGCATCACCTACAATTCCAGTAATGATGATGTTTTGAAATTGATTCGTGAAGAAAGCGAAAATGCTATTGCGACAACTTTCGAGATCATTCGTACTAGAATTGATAAGTTTGGGGTGACGCAACCCAATATCAGTTTGCAAAAAAGCACTGGACGCATTATGGTTGAATTGCCAGGGGTTGACGATCCTGAAAGGGTTAGAAAATTACTTCAAGCAGAGGCTAACCTTGAGTTTTGGGATATGTACACTTTTGACAATCAAATGGCGCGTGCCTTGGAAGGTGCCAACAATGCCCTAAAAACCAAATTGGGAGTTGAGGAAACACCAGAGGCAACAACAAACGAGACAGATAATATTGAAATTACTGAAAATGGTGATACCATCAAAGCTACGGAAGATGGCTTGTTGACAGATAAGGAAAGTACAAATGAAGAGTTGAGTGTAGAAGAAGCTAGAAAACAAAATCCTTTCTTCTCTATTATGAGTCCTTCACAACAAGGCGGAAGTTCTATTATAGGTTTTGTTAACAGAGCTGATGTTTCTAAGTTTAAAGAATATATGGAAATGGATGAGGTAAAGTCTCAATTTCCTAGAGATTGCAAATTGTTGCTTTCTAAAGATTTGATTACCTCTGAAAACAATGATGGAGAAACAGTAAATGTACATATGGTTCACGCTATTAAAAGCCGTTATGGTGACAATTTTAAGCCACCGCTTGATGGTGGAGTCATCACTGGTGCTGATAGTCAAGTAGAGCAAAATGGTCAAGTGGCTGTAACAATGCAGATGAATGTGGAGGGTGCCAAGAAATGGAAAAATATGACCCGTGAAAACATCGGTAAACCTGTTGCGGTTGTATTGGATGATTTGGTATACTCTGCTCCTGTTGTACAATCTGAAATTGGTGGTGGAAATACCCAAATTACTGGTGACTTCACTTTGGAAGAAGGTAAAGACTTGGCAAGTATCTTAAAGATTGGTAAGTTGCCCGCTCCTGCAAGGATTGTGGAAGAGGCAGTTGTTGGACCATCTTTGGGTAAAGAATCTATTCGTGCTGGTTTGCTTTCTTTGTTGATTGGTGTGGCATTGGTTCTTGCTTTTATGATTTTCTACTACAACAAAGGTGGAGTCGTTTCAGTCATCGCTTTGTTGTTGAACTTATTCTTTATCATTGGTATTTTAGCATCTATTGGTACAACCTTGACCCTAGCAGGTATTGCAGGTATTGTATTGACCATTGGTATGGCGGTGGATGCCAACGTTATCATCTACGAAAGGATTAGGGAGGAACTGGATAGAGGTTTGACTATGAAGCAAGCCATAGGCGAAGGTTTCAAAAAATCTTACTCTGCCATTATAGATGGTAACATTACTACCTTGATTACAGCAGCCATTTTGGCTTACTTTGGTTTGGGACCTGTACTTGGTTTTGCTGTTATCCTTATCATTGGTATCATTTCTTCTTTGTTTACAGCCGTTTTGTTGAGTCGCCTCATCATTGATTGGAGGGTGAACAAAGGAGACACTATGAAGTTCTCTTCAGGTTTGGAATTGTTTAAAAACACCAATATTGATTTTGTAAGCAAAAGAAAAAGAAACTACATCATTTCTGCTATCATCATTGGATTGGGACTTTTGTCTATGTTTACAAAAGGATTCGAAATGGGAGTTGATTTCCAAGGAGGAAGAACCTACCAAGTAGAATTTGACCAACCTGTACAAATGACAGATATTGCCAGTGCTTTGGCTCCACAATTTGATGACCAAGCTCCTTTGGTTACTACATATGACAATGATTACCGTATTACGACTTCTTACGAAATCAACAATCGTGATACAGAAATAGACAATATTGTATTGGCGAAATTACACGAAGGGGTAAAAGGTTTCTATGCCAATCCGCCTACTTTGGCTCAATTCTCCAACAATTTTGTACGAAGTTCACAAAAAGTGGGACCAACCATTGCCGATGACATTCGTACAGGAGCCATTTGGGCAACCATCTTCGCCTTACTCGGTATTTTCTTATACATTTTGATTCGTTTCCGTAAATGGCAGTTTGGTATGGCGGCAGTCATCACCATCATTCACGATACCTTGATATTGTTGAGTATCTTCTCTATTTTCCACGGTATTTTGCCATTTGGTATGGAAATCAACCAAGCCTTTATTGCAGCCTTGTTGACAGTAATTGGTTATTCGATTAACGATACAGTGGTTGTATTTGACCGTATTAGAGAGTATCTTATTGACAATCCAAATCAAAACAGTTTACAGGTTATCAATAAAGCGATCAACAGTACCTTGAGTAGAACAGTTATTACCTCTTTGACAACTTTGTTTGTGGTATTTATCTTGTTCGTATTTGGAGGTGAGGTGATTAGAGGTTTTGCCTTTGCTTTGTTGATTGGTATCATTGTGGGTACTTACTCTTCTATCTTTGTGGCAACACCATTGGTGATTGACCTCTCTGGTGAAGATGT
>JAHDIA010000526.1 GCA_020631035.1 Chitinophagales bacterium
CTTCTAGACGGGTAAGCTCTCCTATAGCATCCTTTGTATTCATACTTCCTGAGTGATCTAGTATTAGTAAAACCGAAAACTTCTGATCATAATTAATATCCCAGATGGGATTGAAGGACATATCACAAATATTTCCAGTTGGAGGAGCCGCTACAGGCAAACCTGCTCCATTTAAATAGCTATTGCCACCATTTCTTTTCTTTATAACTATTTCATATAATTTATTTATAGTTTCCCAACATGATTCTCCATTATTGGCTAATGTTTGAAAAGTCGATTCATATTCCATAGAATTAGTATTATAGGCATCACAAAAACATATACCTTTATTGTCACATATTTCGTTTGCTATTAAATCAGATTGACAATCTGTAGGGCAATCTCCTACACTATTTCTTCCGTTTTCTTGATCGTGATTATCCCTAACGTTCTGTAGCATTCACATGACGACCCATTAGGGTATTATTTTGAGAATCTTGATTTTCTATACAAATACCTGTTCTACATTTTGTTTTTAATACACTGTTGTCAACATATTCGTCTCCTAATCCTAATACATAATGCCCTAATTCATGAGCAAGAGTTTTACCATCAAGAAACGGAATAGTAGATAAACCTATTTCACAATCTTCATTGGTTAAAAACCAATAAATTTTTTCCGAATCATTATTTATCCCTTTTAGATCCTTATCAAAAAAATTTGTTGAAGAACGACCAGGAATAGTTGTAATATATACATCTATTATTTCTGAATATTGATTAGTAGCTGCCACAATACGAATATTTCCTAGTCGAAAGAATCCATCAGTCGCATCACAAATTAAATTATTTGCTTCCACCAGTGCCTGTTCTAATTCTAGCTCTTGTTCTTGAGTTGGGAAATAAAGCCAACTCATTGTTAAATGAATATTTCCATCTTCATCAACAGTGCCTGCATAACTCAAATTAGTAAATAGTACTAATATTAAAAATGAAGAATACTTAATAAAATTCGTAGTTGTTATTAACATAATTGCAAGTTTTAGTTCTAATATGTAAAACAAGTAGTTAAACAATATTGAAACATTTTCCCTGAAGATATTTCCCCCAGCAGCTTGGCTTGGTCTAAGTCAAACGACTATTGGATAAATGCTTGCTCTTGTTTGTTTGGGTGGCATTGTCATCAATATTGTCTTGTGTTTATGATGTTTTGTTTGGGGGCTGAACTTTGTAAAATAGCCCTGATAGTAGCGGTTAGCCCGCAATGGTCGTCCCGACGGTTCTTTCGATTGCCTGACTCTTGCAATAAATACTCCTGAAGCATCGGGTTTGTACCTGCCCCAAATGAGGACTAAAAGCGGATAGCAGGCAAATAAGTAGCGACGAAGCTATCAACATTTGCTCCTAAATATTTTGTCAAAACATCTTGTGAGACAATTAAGTATTTGGTGTGGTCATAAGTATGTATGTATGCACCTAAGCATTGTTGCCTTAAATGATTGGCACCAAATATTTTGAGAAGTTAATTAGTATATGATCAGTGTGTACAATGGTCAATGTACAAGATAGAGTGGGTTTGATTTTTCCATAATTAAAGGTTTTTAGTTTGTAAGAAACTATATTTATCATCCAAGCATAAACCAAATATAAAAAATATTTTCTGATATTTTGTCCATATCAAACTTTTTTATCAATATTGCAATTGTATTTATAAAACAAACGTAAAAACGATGACTAAAAAATTATTATTATTACTGCTTATTGTAGGGATGAGCTTTGCGGCTTGTAGCCAGGACGACGACGAAATGGAGGAGATGGAGGAAACAATGCAGATGGAAGAGGTCTCGGACTCTGCCAAACTGATTGGTGAGTGGCTGATGACCTCCTATGAATATACGGGTGTTACGACTGTCAGCTCACAAGGTGAAATGCTAACAACCGATTTTTCTGGTTCTGCCAAAGACATTACTTATGTTTTGGAATTTAGGGAAGACAATACTTTTACCTCCTCTGGTGGCTATGTAATAACGCTTACAACTATCCAAAAAGAGCAGGTAATTGCTGGTCAAACGATTCCAGCTGATACCATTGTACAAGATGTTCCGCTTGAAACTCCAGAAACGACAGGGAATTGGGAATTGGCAAATGGTATGATTGAAGGAATTTCTTTTTCAGATGGACAGATTGGAGGAGAAACGGGTGAGCTAGAAATTTTAGAATTGACCGATTCACGACTTAAAATAAATGCAGATTTTGAAGAAACCAGTGCTGTTAGTGGAGCAACAACTATTGTTCAAGTTGATGGCGAAATAGTCTTCGAAAAAATGTAAGTATTTGTTTGAAATGAATAAAATAAAAGACATACTACTCGGCGTCGCAGTGGGTGATGCGCTTGGTGTACCTGTAGAATTTAAATCTAGGTTGTATCTCTATCAAAAGCCTGTTAAGGATATGATTGGCTATCGGGTCTACAATCAACCGCCTGGTACTTGGTCGGATGATAGTTCGCTTACTTTTTGTCTAGCAGAAAGCTTGGTATTGGGCTATGATTTGATGGACATCAGCCGATGTTTTATCAATTGGAAAACCAATGCTTATTGGACGGCACACAATGAGGTATTTGACATTGGTATTACTACTGCGAATGCCCTTGATGACCTAGGACAAATTCTCTATCAAAAAGATGAGAAACGCCTCAAGAATCTCATTTATGAAGGGGATGAATTTAAAAATGGCAATGGTTCTTTGATGCGCATTGCTCCTTTACTGTGCTATATTAAAGGGAAAGAATTGGCGGAGCAATTTAAAATTATCAAGGAGGTTTCTGCTTTGACCCATCGGCATATTCGGGCTGCCATTGCTTGTTTGGTTTACCTCAATTTTATGGAGCATTTATTAGGTGGTATTTCCAAGGAAGCGGCCTACAAACAAACCCAAGAAACAATTGGTAATTTCTTAGATTCGATTGAGTTGTCTCAAAATGAGTGGGAACATTTTGATCGAATTTTGAATCAAAACATTGCGGATTTCCCTGAAGATCAAATCAATTCTTCGGGTTATGTGATACATAGCTTGGAAGCAAGTTTTTGGTGTATTCTTCATTCTGATAATTATTCAGATGCTGTACTCAAGGCTGTAAATTTGGGCATAGATACAGATACAACCGCTGCCATTACTGGTGGACTGGCTGGTTTGATTTATGGAATGGATGCGATTCCTGAGCATTGGCTAAATCAATTGGCACGTAGAGACGATATTGAATATTTGGCAAAAAAGTTGAATGATGTATATCCTTTGGTAGATAAACTTTAGTTTATTTTAAATTTTTCAATCAATGCCATTTTGGGGTACTCTCCATTTTTGATTGCCTTGTTAAAAGATTCATTTACTTTTTCCAAATCATAATTGACGAATACTTTTCATTTTTAACAATATAATAGATATGACATTTCTTAAAGAAATGTCATATCTGATTGTAATGAATGACTTACATTTATGCTATTCTTTTTTGTATTTCAACTGTCCAATTGCACAGTCTTTTTTGTCCAAGTCTGTACGGACATTTAAGAAAGTTGGTTGGTACAAGCTACCTCCTTTGTAGGCATACAAATAACGTACTTCGATGATTGTGCCTGCTTCTGGAATTTCCTTGTTAACAGAAATGGTCACATTCCCAATGCCGACTTCTTTTTTGCCATCGTATACCATCATTGCTACGCTGCGTTTGTCGTTTACTTTGGCAACTATGACAGAGGCGGTATCGTAAAATTTAAATTTTCTTTGGGTTCCTCCACTGTTGGGGCGTCCTGGTGTGTAAATGGCGGAATGTTGTTTGAAGACGACACCTTCTGAATTGTCTTTCTTCAACTTATCGTGTAGTTTTTGCTTTTCTTTTGGGGTTTTGGCAGTCGAGACCACTTTGATGGCGTCTGCAAAGCCCAAGCCTTCGAGTAAGTTCAAACGTTCTTGATAGGTTTTTTCTTGAATGTTTTCGCCATCCAACATCAATAAGTCAAATGCGAATAGTTTTTCTCCTATGGCTTCTCCGTCTATTAAAAATGCTCGTTCAACTGATTTTGCACTGTCCAAAATGGCTTCGGGGGCACCAACAGACAGTCCCTTTCGATTAATGGCGGTCAATTCGTCTTTTTGGCGAATCAGCATACGTTTGCCGTCTTGTTTTTCTTGTGCCCACCATTCGTCGCTTTCTATCAAGCTTGTGAGTTCTGTTTCCTCTACAGGATTGAGTAATTGACAATGTACGCCTGTATTAACTTGGTCGTCTGAATAGACATACTTGGTACTGTCTTCGTTGGGGACGTAGCCTTTGGCGGACTTGCCATTAACCAGTTTGTCATATATTTTCTTTGCTTTTTCGTAGGCGACTGGGTTTTGGGTTTTGGTGCCTGTTTTGAGTGTAGAGCCTTTTCTACCGTAGGCAAAGTTGACCAAAAAACCGCCTTCGCCTTCTATCAATTCTGCTTTGTAAATTTTGTCGCTGCTTCCTTGTTTAAAATACAAGGTGATGTTTTCTCCTTTCATAGTTCTTTTGTCTTTTGATGTTAATGATAAAATCGATTCTATTTCTGCTGTTTGTATCTTTTATATTCTTAACAGTCTCGTAGTATTACAACGTATGACTATAATCCTTCATTCACAATCTTACTTGCTTTCAATTTTTAAAATATCTTTTTGTAAATTCACAAGTACTAAGTACTGTGTAAAATAAGTAAATATGTATTTTGGGTAGTAGATTTTTGTTCTA
>JAHDIA010000006.1:0-22649 GCA_020631035.1 Chitinophagales bacterium
TTGTGGTAGCTGGCGAAAATCAAGTTGAAAGATACAAGAACTACAGAGCATCCGAAGCTGGTGGCAATTATACACCACTTTTGGTTGATGTACATGAAATCTATGATCAATTTGGTTTTGGTGTTAGCCAGCACCCACAATCGTTTAGAAATTTCTGTAACTTCCTAGTAGATCAATATGAAGATGGCAATTGGAGTATTCAGCCCAAATTTTTATTCTTACTTGGCAAGTCTGTCCGATATGAACAATGCCGAAACAGTACAGAGATTTTCAACGATAACCTAGTACCGACCTATGGTAGCTCTGGTTCTGACAATATGTTGAGCACCCGAAGTATTTTGTCATTCCAAAACCAGTTGGCAACAGGTCGCTTGAGTGCCAAAGATCCCGAAGAAATCAAAGAGTATCTAGACAAAGTAATCGAATATGAAAGCTGGGATGGCAGCTCACTTCCTTGTACAGAAGATGCTAGAAAATGGCTGAAAGATATTTTACACATTGCCTCTGGAGCAAACGGCACTGAAGAAGTTGATTTTTTGAACAATCTCAACCTATACAAAAGCATTGCTGAAGACCGTACTTATGGTGCCAAAGTAGTAGGAACTTTGTCCAGTGCTACTACCGAGGTTGTTACCCTTCCCATTGATCAGTATATGAACAATGGCTTGGCACTGATTACTTTCTTTGGTCACTCCAACGCTCAAATTTGGAAATACGACATTGGCGACCCTGAAGATTATGAAAATGAAGGACGTTATCCATTTATCTTTTCGAGTTCCTGCTTTGTAGGGGACATCCACAAACCATTTGCAGAAAGCTCCAATATTATGGCAGAAACCTATACCCTTGCGCCCAATAGAGGCTCAATTGGTTTCTTGGCATCGGTCAAATTTGGCTTCCCAACCTTATTACACATTTTCTCAACTGCCTTTTACAAAAACTTTTCTACAGATTTGTATGGTGAACCCATATCTTTGAGTGTACAAAAAACAATTGCTGACATTTATGATCCTTCAGAAATTGGTATTCGTTTGACCTCTCAAGAATTTACCCTGAGTTGTGATCCAGCCATTAGCTTGTATCATTTTGACAATCCCGAATACATACTTGAATCTTCTTCTGTTGTTTTTGATCCTCCTACACTTTCTGCGGCTTTGGATACTGTTATCATTAATGTAACAGTACTCAATATGGGGAAAGCAGTTGAAGATTCTATCGACATCACTGTAGAACAAACTTTTCCCAATGGCGAAATAGGCAATGTGGTTGAAGTACGTGTTCCAAGCCCAATCTACGAACAAACCTATCCTATCAGGATGCCTCTCAAGACACTAGTCAATGCTGCACCAATTGGAGAGAACACTTTTGTAGTGAGCATCAATGATGGAGAAACAGCTACTGAAGAAGATTGTATGGACAATAATATAGTGGAAAAAACACAATTGATCTTACCTACTACAGCTGTACCCATTGAGCCTTGTGAGTTTTCCATTGTAAGTGACAATGGGGTTACTCTTAAAGCCAATTCTGCTTTGCCTATTTTAGGCAATCAAGAATACATTTTCCAAATTGATACCACTGCTACATTTAATAGTCCATTTTTCTTATCACAACCACCTGGAGCAGCACAAGATGTGGTTACTAGTAGAGGTGGAGTGATTGAGTGGAAGCCAAGTCTCCCACTCATCAACAATACAGTCTATTACTGGCGAGTAAGTGTCAATCCTCAATCCTCCGAAGAAGAGTTTGCTTGGGAAAGTAGTTCCTTTACTTTTATAAGTGGTGAACCCGATGGTTGGAACCAATCGCATTTTTATCAATTCTTGGAAGACAGTTATGAACAAAGTTATTTGGATGAGACCACTCGCACATTTGAATATGACAATATTCCCAATCAATTGTATTGCAGCAATGTATTACCTACAAATGGAAATCAATACAACGACATTCAATACAAACTCAACAATGACATTGTTGTTCAAAACTCTTGTCTTTTACAAGGTTCTGCTAGTGATTGTCGGGGTGGTATACACTTTGCCATTATTTCACCAGAAACATTGGAACCCATACAAAATAAATCGACCTTTTTTGGCGGCCCTATCTGTGAACAAACAGGCTTGTATGGCAGTAATCACTGTACTCAAAACAATCAAGGTATTTTTCAATTCCATACTGGTACACAAGAAAAGATTGATAGTATAGAAAACTTTTTAGAAAACATTCCCAATGGCTATTATGTATTGGCGTATAGCATCAATGACCATAGAATTTATAATAATTCAGAATTAAATTACAATAATATTATTGCTTTCTTTGAAGAAAGCCTTGGAATCAATGGTATGGGTGTCAATGGCACACCTCTATCTTTTTCTCAAATACCCACTGGCTCCACCTTTATTGCTTTTGGTCGTAAGAATATTCCAACCTACAACAATAGACATCTGAAAACTACCACCATTCAAGATGAACTATTAGAGTTAGATATATTGATTGATAGTAAAAAAGACCGAGGCAACATCATCAGTACCAAGGTTGGGCCTTCTCAAAGATGGGATCGCCTATTCTGGAATTCAGAACCTTTATATCAAGGCGAAATAGATGATGTCATTTCGATTGATGTATATGGAGTAGACAATAATAGTGAACAAACGCTTCTATTCAACACAGGAAACGAGACAGCTTGGGATCTTAGCGATATCGATGCTGCACAGTATCCATTCTTGATTCTCAAAGCCATTACCAAAGATACTGTCAACTTTACTATGCCTCAATTGAGACGCTGGAAAGTATTGTTTGATCGTTATCCCGAATTGGCCCTTAACCAAAATGGAGGTTATCAGTTCCAAAGTGATACGCTCTTTAGTGGCGAGACTGGCTATTTTGAAATGGCTGTTACCAATGTTACCAATGTTGACATGGACAGTCTCTTGGTTCACTTTATTCTCATTGATCAAAACAATAATGAAGACACCATCGCCACTACTTTCCCTCCACTTCCTGCCAATACAACCCAAAGCATTCAGCAGGAATTTCCAACACAGGGAATGGTAGGGGATGTGTTCTTAGCAGTGGTGGTCAATCCCAATAAAGATCAGCCCGAAAAGTTTGATTTCAACAACCGTATCACCATTCCATTCCATGTCATTGGCGACAATATCAATCCAACTATGGATGTAACCTTTGATGGAAAACATATTATGGATGGCGACATTGTTTCAACCAATCCCGAAATCAGTGTCAAGATCAGAGATGAGAATGTATATGCAGCATTGACTGGCAATTCTGCTCAACTGTTCTTGACGGCAAATGATTCTGTTTTCCAAGAAATTGATTTGAACAGTGATGAAGTAAGCATCATCACCCCAACTCAAGAACAAGTAGCAGCTGGCGAAAACTGTGTCGAAATCATCTTTAGTCCAAGTCTTGGTAGTGGTGTTTATCAACTACAAGTAGTGGGCTACGATCAAAATGGCAATTTGGCGGGTATCAATGAGTACTCGGTGACTTTCCAAGTAATTGAAGACGCATCTATCACCCATGTCGTCAATTACCCCAATCCGTTTACGACTTCCACCCGTTTTGTGTTTACCTTAACAGGTTCCGAAGTACCTGAAAACCTCAAGATTCAAATCTTCAATATTTCGGGCAAAGTGGTTAGAGAAATCACTGCTGCCGAATTGGGTTCCGTTACGGTTGGTCGCAACATCACTGACTATGCCTGGGATGGACACGATCAATACGGCAATGAATTGGGCAATGGCGTATACTTCTACCGAGTATTTGCCAGTATTGATGGAGAACAAGTTGAGCTTTTCTCTGTTTCTGAAGACGATGCGAATAAATACAATATAGGTTCCACAAACCGCCTCGATGAATTGATGGATAAAAATGGAATTGGTAAAATGTATAAAATGAGATAAGTGAATAACTGCGTCTTGAATCATAGTATTCAAGGCGCAGTTTTAAAATGTATGATGAAAAACCGCCACCTGTTTACCATTCTTATTTTTGTTGTTTCTCTCCTTGTTTTTCAGGGTATTTTGTTCTTTGCTGTTGAAACCGATATACAGGCACACGCTGAATTCACCCTACAAATTTTTGAAGAAGGTAAAAATCCACCTATCAATTTTCTTTATTACCTGACCCTCTATCTGTTCGCTTTTTGTCAAAACAATTATCAATACCTTCTTCACGCTTCTACACTTGTTTTGGCACTGTCAGTTACTGCCAAATATCTTATATCAGAAAACATATTAAGACGGTTGTTGCAAAGCGAAATCCAGCAATTTTCTCGACTCAATTGGCTTATTCCGCTTAGTGTGTTTTTGCTATGCTTTTGTTTTTGCCTTCCCAATGTTATCAATGATAATTTTTATTTAGGGCAATTTCCGCCCAATGTCTGGCACAATTCCACCCTTATTTTTCTGATGCCCTTTGCCCTGCTCTTGTTTTGGCAATCTTATCAACAATTGTTACAGCCCAACAACAAGCGTTTGTGGACAATGAGTATACTCATCTTTCTCAATTTGCTGATTAAACCGAGTTTCATTTTTGTATACGCAATGGTCTATCCTTTCTTTTTGTTATACAAATTCCGCTTGAGTCCCGATTTTTGGAAAAACCTTTTGCCCATAGTAGCAGGTGTGGCTTTTATTGCGCTCGAATATTATTTTATTTTTGTTTTAGCCGAAAACAGCATCTACGAAAAAAGTACGGAATCCTCTATTGGCATCAAGCCCTTTTTTGTTTGGAACCGCTTTAGTCAAAACATTCCTTTTTCACTCTTGGTTTCTTTGGCATTTCCCATTACTTATCTAATATTTTACTGGAAAAATGTTAAGAACCAACTGAGCTTCCACTACATCAATGTGCTTTTTTTGGCGGGTATTGTACTTTTTTCTCTCCTTGCCGAAACAGGTGAGCGAGAATATCATGGCAACTTTGGTTGGCAAAACATCATCAGTTGTTATTTGCTCTTTTTTATCCTTATCAGCTACTTTTTAAAACACTACGCCAAAGTCAAAAAATTATTTGTCAAAGACTACCTCATTCTAGGCGTATTTATGCTTCACTTTGTTACAGGTATTCTATTCATCATTCGTTTGTATTGGAAACATACTTATTATTGATATTATTGAATGCATAAAAACTTGGACGGAACGCTCTTCTCTTCGGACGATGGTGTCTCCCTGCTTTCCATTTCTATGGCGGCATTGGGGAATATTTCGCTTCACCGCCACGCCTAGTTAGAGACGTTGCATGCAACGTCTCTACGAAACGCAACGGAATGCCGCAATATCCATTGCAATCAGGCGTAGGCATCGCAAGGGGGAATTGGTATCGTTTCTCTTATCCATCCGCTTCACGCCACACCATTACAGACCTTGAGTGCAAGGTCTCTACCAAATATCATAAAAAAGCTGTTCAACTGGGACATATCTCCAATCGAACAGCTTCATTTTCTGGTGTTTGGCATTTTTACAATGCTTATCTCACACCTTTTCTTTCCTGTTTTAAAGAGAGACAATTCGTGAATTGTCTCTACAGTGCATCTCTTTTGATTTGATTACTTCGCCACTAGGTTCAAAGCCAAATTGACGTCTGGGCGAATAAATTTGTCTCCTAGTGATTTGTCACTGCCATAGCTAACACCCCAATCGGTACGATCAATGTTGAAATTGGCGGTTGCTTTCAAACCTTTATCAGACATTGTTACCTTAGCTGGGAAACTGATGCTTTTGGTTTCTTTCAACAAAGTCAAATTGCCTGTAATGGTGTGGGTAACACCTGGCATTTTGGGTTTTTCAGCTCCTTCGACTTTTTTATAAGGTGCAATACTGGTCAATACAAATTTTGCTTGAGGGAATTTTTCTACCTTAAAGAAATCATCAGACATCAAGTGTCCTGCCAAGTTGTTATTGTTTTCTTCATCCATATCCATCACCTTAACCGATTTCATATCCATCACAAAATTACCTGCTTTGATGTCGTCTCCTTGCACTGTCAAATCACCCGAAGCAATATTGATGGTTCCTGTGTGTCGTCCTGTTGGTTTGGTCCCAATCCAAGTGACACGACTTTTTTGGGTATCCACAGTGAGCTTTTTGCTTTCAGCCGTTTGTGGCACTGCTTTGACCTCTTTTTTCTCCTCCACTTTTGCTTCGTCGCTTTTGGGAGCTTGTACACAAGCAACCAAACTCAACAAAACGATGCTTATACTAAACAGTAAATTCTTCATTTCTGAACATTTTATTTATGAAAAGAATACATTTTTCTGAACACTATACAAATCATGCCAAGCTTTAAAATATTAGAAAAATAAAATTTTAAAAATCTTTAACCTAATCTAAAATCCTAAAAAACAAGCATTTAATATTTAAAAACAGCACAAAGTAACAAAAAACAAGCAATAAAAAAACGCTATCACCCAATTATGGAATAGTTTTTGCTATTTATCTAGCAAGCATTTAAAATCGCCAAGTTATTTAATTTAAGTGCCACACATTTCCCAACCCTTCCGATATGTTTTTAGTCTTTTAAGTCAAATTTGACTTGCATTTTAGCTGTTGTTGCATTGTATAAGTAAACAAGCTTTTACAAAGACTTACAACAGTAACAAAGTCCCCTTAAAATTGATTTGAAAATATAGACTTTTTTTGAATACCAATACATAAAACACCAATTTGAACAAACAACAACTCGACGACAATGACTTTTCAAAACATACATATCAACAAAGACAAAGGAAAAGATACCATTTTTATCCAAAAAGTAGTTGCTTTATCGCTGCTTTTATTGGCAACAGTGGCATTGAACTTCTTCGTGTTTTCTAACAAACAAAAAAACGTACACTTTTTTCCATCTGATACCACTGTAGAAAGCAGTATTACACTCAACAATACTGCTACAGTATCATCATTTGTAAAAAACAATCCATAGAATGACGTACAATTAAATAAATTTTTCTCATAGTGTTTGGTTTACTTTACTTGCAAATTTTCTAATTTAGCAAAAATTAAAATGGCATCCTTTTTTGGATGTCATTTTATTTTATAGTAGCTTCCAATCAAAATAGCATGAATTATTTATACGCCGTCAATTTGTCAAAGACTTATGGAGATCAAATGTTGTTTAAAGATGTGAGTATTAGCATCAATAAAGGACAAAAGATCGCTTTGATTGCTCGTAATGGAACGGGCAAAACTACCCTACTCAAAATTTTGGCAGGAATGGACGTTCCCGAAAGTGGCAAGGTAGAACTCAGGTCTGATGTCAGTATTGGTTTTTTGGAACAACAAACCAAGCTCAATCCAGAATCAACTGTCAAGGAAGCCATTTTTTACACAGACAATCCAACGCTTCAACTCATACAACAATATGAGTATTACACCCACCAACTCCAAGTAAAAGACAGCCCCGAAATCCGCAAGAAACAACAAGCTCTGATGAGCAAAATTGACGAATTGGGTGCTTGGGATTATGAATCTAAAGTCAATGAGATTTTATCGAAACTGGATTTAAAAAATCTAGAACAGAAAGTCGAACACTTATCTGGTGGACAAAAAAAACGCATTGCTCTTGCTTCGATCTTGGTACAAGAACCCGACTTTTTGATTTTGGACGAGCCAACCAACCACCTCGACATCGAAATGGTCGAATGGCTGGAACAATACCTCAATACCAAAAACACTACCATCTTGTTGGTTACCCACGATCGTTACTTTATGGACAAAGTATGCGATGAAATCATTGAAATAGATGAGGGTGTTTCTTACAAATACAAAGGAGGTTATTCTTATTTTTTGGAAAAGAAAGAAGAGCGTATGCTCAACAAACAAGCCCAAGTAGACAATGCCAAACGCTTGATGCGAAAAGAATTGGATTGGATGCGTCGCCAACCCAAAGCACGAGGTACAAAGGCAAAAGCCCGAATTGATTCATTTTATAAAATCAAAGACACCGCTGGTCAAAAAACAAATGTTGATGAGGTCAAGCTCAATGTACGTTCTACCTACATTGGTAGTAAAATTGCCGAGTTCAATGATGTGAGTAAATCGTATGGTGAACTCAAAATTTTGGAACACTTCAATTACAAATTTCAACGTTACGACCGTGTAGGAGTGGTTGGGCAAAATGGAACAGGTAAAACCACCTTTATCAAAATGATGGTGGGAGAAGAAAAACCAACGACTGGTAAGATTGTCATTGGACAAACGGTACAATTTGGCTTTTTTAGACAAGAAGATGCTGCCCTCAATCCCAATAAAAAAGTGATTGAAATAGTACAGGATGTTGCGGAGTACATTGTTTTAAGCAATGGTAAAAAGATGAGTGCCTTACAATTGCTCTTGCGCTTTTTATTTAGCAAAGAATCCCATTACAAATACGTCAAGACCTTGAGTGGCGGGGAAAAGCGCCGTTTGCAGCTACTAACTATTTTGATGAAAAACCCCAACTTTTTGATACTGGATGAGCCGACCAACGACCTTGACTTGGCAACCCTCAATGTTTTAGAGGATTTCTTGGCAGAGTTTGGAGGTTGTTTATTGGTGGTGACCCACGACCGTTATTTTATGGACAAACTGGTGGACCATTTGTTTGTGTTTGAAGGCAATGGAAAAGTTCGAGATTTTCCTGGCAATTACACCCAATACCGTTTGGACAAAGCCGAACGAGAAAAGGCGGAACAGGCTGCCAAAGCAGAAGCTCCCAAAGTCCAGAAAAAACAAGAACACAAAGAAAACAAAGTCAAAAAGAAACTTTCCTATAAAGAGAAGGTAGAATTTGAAAGCCTAGAGGCTGATATTGAAAAATTGGAAACCCAAAAGGAAGGCTTGGAACAAAAGCTCATTCAAGGTGGCAACAATGAAGACATTATGAATTGGTCGAAAGAATTGGCGGAGATTGTAGGACAAATTGAAAGCAAAACCGATCGTTGGTTAGAGTTAAGCGAGTGGGCGTGAAGCGGGTGGATACAAGAAACGATACCTATTACCCCTTGCGATGCCTACGCCCGATTGCAGTGGATATGGCGGCATCCCGTCATATCCCGTAGAGACATTGCATGCAACGTCTGTACTTGCGTGGCGGCGAAACGAAGTATTCCCCAATGCCGCCATAGGAACGTAAAGCGGGGAGCCCCCATGCAAACGAAGCCCCCAACGTTCCGTCCAAATCATTGTTAACATTTACTGATTTCGAGCATCCATTCCTAAAGCAGAGCTAATTCCTTTGCCAATAAAAGTTACCCCCAAAGAGACAAAGTAAAATATACACGTAACCACATTGAGGGTTTGATAGACATAGAGGTCTAACAGGCTAAGAGGGGAGAAGTATTCGGCTGCAAAATTGAACAACACAACGGTAAGAATGAAAAACAAGATGGACAAAAGCGTATAGCGTGTCAATTTTTTTTTGACAAAAAAGAGGATGAGGGTATTGAGCCACAAATAAAATGCGATGCCTGTGCTTGATATGATCCAATGAATTTCGGGGTCATTGCTCCAAAATCGACAACTCACCATAAACAACAAACCAATGCCATTGATGATGACAAATTGTTTGAGTGGGCTAAGATTGCGAACCTTATTGGCACTGAGTATTGGTTCAGACATATGGCTTGTTTTTTTCCTGTTAACGACCTAGCACAAACACACAAGGTCGCTTGTGAAATTGGGGTGTTGCTTGTTTTTTCCAATCGGCAATGCTTTTGCTCATAATCACTTGGCTTGGCAGCGTCAAATCTATGGCTATACACAATCGGCTTTGCCCTTTGCAATGCACCAACAAGTCCGCCAATAATTTTTCGTTTCGGTAAGGCGTTTCAATGAAAATCTGTGTACTGCCTTCCTTATTGACCAACTGGTCGAGCCATTTGATTTCCTTGATTCGAGCCTGTTTGTCTATGGGCAAATAACCTCTAAAAGCAAACTCTTGTCCATTCATTCCTGAGCCCATCAATGCCAACAAAAGAGAAGAGGGTCCCACCATTGGAACAACTTCAATATTTTGTCGATGTGCTTCTGCTACAACCAAAGCTCCTGGGTCGGCAACTGCTGGACAACCCGCATCGCTCAATAGAGCAACATCTATACCCTTAGAAATGTTTTTCAAAAAGCTCTGAATACCTATAAAAGCTTTGTGTTTGTCCAAAACATGAAATTGCAAGTCATCTATGGCTGTTTGTATACCCAATTTGATGAGGTAACGACGGGCATTGCGTTCGTTCTCTACAATGTACTCATTGATGTGGTTGATACGTTCTTTAATGTAATTGGGAATGATGTTGTTGTCATCTCCTCCCAACAAATTGGGTATAAGATATAGTTTGCCTTTGTTCATTTATACTGCAAAAATACACAAAAGAATTGTGAATTGTAAGTTGTAAATTGGCTTAACGTTTTCTATTGAGGGTTTCTATGAAGAGCGCATTGAGTGTTTTAAATTTTGAATCTGCAATTTTGAATCTGCAATTTTAAACTCCCCTTTTTCCCGTTCAATGGCTGCCAAGGTTCCTGCCACAGCACTCAACATTGGACCGATGAGGACGCCTACTATAGGAATCATCAATATCAAGTTAAAACCTGCCCCAACCGCCACAGCTAAGGTGCGATGTTTGCGCATAATTTGTACACTTTGTGGAATGCTCAATTGACGGCGTTCGTGGTAAAAATCAATCATACCAAAACCAACAAAATAGGCACTTACTACAAAGAGCAATATAGGAGCAACCACACCCACCACAGGGATTAAACCAAATGCCAAAATAAGCAAACTCAAAGGCACTTCTCTTATCAAATTGCGTACTGTCATCTTTACACCACGCCACGAATCGTGCAAAAACTGTCCCCAATCAAAAGGGTATTCATTGCCTGTGATGATGTTTTCTGTCTTTTCCGAAATCCACGCCAAGAAAGGGGATAGTACGATTTGAATGACAAACTTAAAGCTTACAAAAAAGACCAAAACTACTGCGCTCACCATTACCAATCCCAGTAAAAAGTTGAACATCTTTTCCAAAAAGGCAGAACCCCAAAAGTTCCAATCGTCATAGCCAATATAGTCCGATAAAAAATAGACAATATCAGGGACAAATTCGTAGACGGTTCCAAAGACCAAGGCAAACATCAGCAGTCCTATCAAAGCAGGAATCAAAAAGTAACGCCACAATTTATTTTTTGTGATAAAGCGCACGGCTCTAGGGTAAGCTTTGAGGCCTTCAATCAAATCTGATTTTACAACATTAGTATCCATCATATAAGGTCCAATCTATGGGGTAAACCATTTCAAAAGACTCACAAACGACCAACATATCCACAGACATCCGTATGTTGTATTCTTTGAGTTCACCAGAAAAAAAAGTCCAATGAAC
Source organism: Chitinophagales bacterium (assembly GCA_020631035.1). Lineage (GTDB taxonomy): Bacteria > Bacteroidota > Bacteroidia > Chitinophagales > UBA2359 > JAHDGP01. The sequence goes on from JAHDIA010000006.1 coordinate 11,372, forward strand.
TTTTCGCCAATACTCCAAACTGCGGTCGCCTTCGCCTTCTTTGTAGGCAAAGTCTTCACTCACTTCATTAAACAACATTAATTCTACTTTTCTAGTTCGGATAATGCACTGGGCACTCCCTGAAAAATCGGTTACCACACTAAAATCCCCCACTTTGGGCAAGCTTTCTTTTTCCCATTCATACAAACAATGCAAAGATGAGGTAGCAGTCTTGACTCCTAGTTTGACCAAGTGTGCCAATTCCCTCGCTGCCTTCTCATCATTACAAAAATGCCAAGCAGTGTATGCAGACCTTTTCTGTACGTTTTTCCGAATGGGAGCCATTAAATACTCCTGCCACATTTGCTCCACTGATGGATGATGTTTTTGTTTTTCCACACACAAACGATTGATGATATGACAAAAATAACTATTTTATTTTTTTGATTGGCATTATGATATATGGAAATGCTCCTAGTGTTGAAGAAAAAAATGGCTTAGAATACAACGAAATTTTTATGCTTAAACACTGAGATAAGCTATTAAACACTGAAAAAGTTCTTGAAGTGACATTTCAACAAGGCAGTTCAATGTATCAAAAAGATGATTTAATCGTATTGAATGTAAAGAGCAGTACTCCGACAGGGTTCAGCGCATTGCAAAATACCTTTAACATTGCTTTGAGCCCCAACCCTGCCAATACTGAAATAACATTTACCATTGACCTTGCACAAAGTGGTATCACTCATATAGAGCTTTTTGATGTAAGTGGCAAATCAATTTCGACAGTTGTTGAAGGTTTTATGCCAAAAGGAAAACATAATTTAAGATATAAATTAGATAATTTACGCAGTGGCATATACACTTATCGTTTGAGTCAAAATGGTCAAATGTTGATAGGACAATTTACTGTCGCTCGATGAATTTGATATATAATTTGTGGCCTCACAAACTGGTACTGCTAATTTGTGAGGTTTGACTCAACATTTAACGTTATGAACCATTTCTTCCCCTTCAAAATGTTATGGTGTCTTTTATGTCTGGCATTCGCACTTCCCACCTCTGCACAATTTGCCAACGACTGGATAGACCATTCGCTTACTTACCATACATTCCAAGTAGGTAAAACAGGCATTTACCGCATCAACCAAGCCACTCTAAATGAAGCTGGTATTAACCTCAATGCTGCGGAATTACAATTGTACAATCAAGGCAAACAGCTACCCATTTATGTCAGTACCAATGGTACAATGGGAGCTGATGATTATATCGAATTTTACGCCAAAGAAAACGATGGCACCTTTGATACACAGCTATTTGAATCGCCCAATTACCAATTACAAACTTATACCAGTTTGTTTACCAAGCAAAACACTTATTTCCTTACTTCTACTCCCAATGGACCACACTTAAGAGTGGAGGAACTAAACAATGATATTAGCAACCCTCCTAATGCTGAACCTTATTTTATGTATGAATCCATCAAAGTTACAGATGATACCTATCACTTTGGTGCCCCCTATTATGTAAGTGGTTCTTTTAGTTATTTCTCTACCTTTGATGAAGGCGAAGGTTGGGTAGGCTCTGTTGTGAGAGACTTGACCAACTTTGCTCCAGTAGGCGAAAATACAGGAGTAGATGTTCGAGTACCAACAGAAGCCTTATACGATGCGGCAGCCGAACAAGCAAGTGTAACTGCAAGAGTGGTTGGTCGAAATGTATCAACAGGGGTCATCGACGACAAACAAATAGAAATATTTGTCAATGGCAATTCTTATGTGGATGCCCTATTTAGTCAGTTTGAAATTGTCAATTACTCATTTGATTTGCCCTTAGGTGATATAGATACCTCACCACACCCTATTACAGGTGATGTAGAAACCAGAGTCAATTTTAAAGCCTGGGATGGTACGACCAATGGCTACGACTATGAAACACGTTATTCTACTGCCTATGTATCCATCACCTATCCTAGAACATTTGATTTTAACAATCAAGGTGTTTTCAATTTCACTTTAAAGGTTGACGAAGAAAAATATTTTGAAGTCAGCAATTTTGCTGGTGGTGACAATCCCGTTTTATACGACTTGACCAATTCTAGAAGGATAGCTCCTATTGTTGATGGTGAATTGTATAAATTTAAATTAAACTCTAGTCCACCTGTAGACCGTGATTTTTTCATTAGTTCTGCAGATAGCATTCAGCTCATTTCCAACTTAGAAAGCAAAACTTTTGTTGATTATTCCAATGCAAACAATCAAGGCAACTACCTTATTATCAGTCATTCCAGTTTGCAAGAAGGTGCAGTAGATCAAATCGAACGATATGCCAATTACCGTTCATCTAGTGCTGGTGGCAATCATACTGTTGTAGTAGCAGATATTGATGAATTGTATGAACAATTTGCTTGGGGCATCGAAAAGCATCCAATGTCCATCAAAAACTTTATCAATTTTGCCATTGACAATTGGGCAACGAGTCCTGAACATGTTTTACTCATTGGCGATGGCATTCGCTATGACAAAACACTTAGAAACGAAGAGGCATTTGACAATTGTTTGATTCCCCCTTATGGTTATACTGCTACTGATTTAATGTTTACCACCGAAACTACACACGATTACTATCCACAAGTTGCCATTGGTCGTATACCTGCTCAAACCGCTGACCAAGTAAGAGCCTATTTGGATAAGGTAGAGGAATATGAAAATTGGTACAACTTAACCAATGATTGCAATACCATCACAGATCGACTTTGGATGAAATCAGCCCTCCACATTGCCAAAGGTTGGGGACAAAATGAAACAGATATTTTTCAAGAAGATGTAGATAGTTATACAGAAGCCATCACTTCGCATTTGATGGGTTATACAATGGCAGCCGAATTGCAAGACATTCGAGGCCCCATCCCCAATGGCGAAACCAATTGGTTCTTTGATGCACCTGAAGTGGCTACAACTATGGAAGCAGGCTTGTCTATGGTCACCTATGCTGGACACGCTTCTCCCTATGAAAACTATTGGCAATTCGACTTCCAACATCCTAATACCTACAACAACGAGGGTAAATATCCCTTTATGCAATCCAACTCTTGTTTTGTAGGAAAAATCAGCGACTTTGATGATGGTCAAACTTGTATGTCTGAAGATTATGTATTGGCAGACAATCGAGGAGCCATCGCTTTTATGGGAGCCGTTGCCTTGAGCAGCCCTGGCTATCTCGACATCTACACCAATGTATTCGTAGACAACATCGCTGTCAATCATTACGGAGCATCCATTGGTTTCAATGTAATGAAAAGCATACAAGATATTTATGCACCCAATGACGATGGTATTCGCATTGTTTGCAACGAATTTACCCTTGCAGGAGACCCAGCGATTAGCTTATATCATTGGGATGAACCAGAATACCTGATTGAAGATTTAAGTAGCAATGTGTCTGAAACCATTGATCCTGTCAATACCAACGAAATTGAATTGAGTTTTACGGTACAAAATTGGGGTATGTCTATTGAAGACAATCTAGATGTCAATATTTGTTTACTCAATGAATTGGGAGAAATCGTCAACCAAGAAAGTTATTCAGTAGAAAGTCCATTGTGGGAAGATAGTTTCACCCTTACTTTCCCCATTGTTGCCTCCACTCCCAATGGTAACAATCAAGTTGTTGTCAAATTGGACGGAAACAATCTTTATGTAGAAGCCTGTGAAGAGGACAACCAAGCCAATGTCACCATTAATTTTGAAACTTCTGCTAACATTTCAGGATGTACCGACCCCTGTGCACCCAATTACGACATCTCTGCCAATGTAGACGATGGTAGTTGTGAAGCTCCTTTGTTGGGTTGTACCGATCCTTGCTCTAGCAATTATGACCCTGCCGCACTCTGTGATGATGGTTCTTGTGACAACCTATTGGGTGGCTGTACCGATGTGAATGCTTGTAATTATGATTCCAATGCCTCCTGTGATAATGGTTCTTGTATATATGAGACAATTTGCGATCCAGATATCTGTACCAATGGTGGCATCTACACTTGGAATGCTATGAATTGTCAATGCGAGTTAACTACAGCTACTGCATTTGGTTGTACTGATGTCAATGCCTGTAACTATACTCCTAATGCCAATTGTGATGATGGTTCCTGTACTTACAATTGCGAAGCCTGTAGTACTGAGTTTGAATTAAAGGCAGGTTGGAATCTCATCTCTTCTGCTTGTATTCCTCCCAATATGAGTATTGCTGATTTATTCACTAGTATAGAAGGCGATCTTATACAAGTCAACAATCAAATCTATTTGTACAATCCTAGTTTGAATATAGATGAATTTGCAGCCAATGGAATTGGTTGGAACCACAGAGAAGCATATAGAGTCAAGACTTTTGCCAATACAAGCTTAACCTTAGATGGCTCCGCTGTAGTAGACATTGCTACCGAAACTGTTCAATTGAATGCTGGTTGGAATGATCTTCCCTACTGGCTCAATGTTTATGCCGATGTAGAAGAAGTTTTCAAACAATTGGAAGGCAATTTGATACAAGTCAAAAACCTACGCAATGCCTATATTCCAAGCTTGGAACACAATGGCATTGGAGTATTGACTCCTACTGAGGGTTACCAAATCGAATTGTCTAGTGCGACAACATTGACCTATGATTTGGCACTCACACCAATGATCCCACCTTCTGAAGGAGATTTGCCTCCACAGCCTACTCATTTTAGCCGCAATGGACAATTGAGCTTGAGCAGTTCTACCTTTGTATTCTTGGATGGTCGCTCGGCTGTAGGCTTAGAAGAAGGAGACGAAATTGGTATTTTCACCCCTGAAGGCATATTGGCTGGTTCGGCTGTTTACCAAGGTGGCAAAACAAGCCTATTGGTTTATGGAGATGATGTAACAGTAGAGGGCAAAGATGGGCTAGAAGATGGTGATGCTTTTACAGTAAAAATATGGAAACAAGCAAGCGATACCGAGAGCGATGCCGCCTTTAGCATTGTCGAAGGACCACAAATGTACAAGGTCAATGACTTACACATTGCAATGTTCGACAACATTGATGGTATTGCACAATTGTCTGGATGGCACATTGGCGTTGCCCCCAATCCAAGTAGCAATCGGGTATACTTTAGCATTCAAACTGAACAAGCACATCAAAATATTGAAGTCCAAATTTATGATTTGACAGGCAAACAAATGGATGTAATTCATAGTATCCCAACAAGCAATGCTAGTCAGTACACCATTCCTTATTCTGTGAAAGACTTGGAGAGTGGGATGTATTTGTACAAAGTCATTGTGGATGGTCAGTTACTGGCGACGGAGCGTTTGACAGTTGTGAAGTAAATGGACAATGGCATTGGGGTTATAGTCAAATGTTGCTTGTGTGATTAGGTTGAATGTAATTCATAAGCTAGTCATTGTTATTTTCTTCCCACCAACGTTCACGACCTTGATAGTCATTTAATTCTATATTATGGCGTTTTTCTCGACTCATCCCAGCTAAGAGTTCATCAAGCGTTGGCTGTTTACTAACTGGACGTAGAATTATCTCATTTTCCTTTTGAATAAGCTCATATTCTTGCTCTGGAGCAAGTTCCATTTCTTTTACCATTGTATGAGGAATGCGCACTCCAAGACTATTTCCCCATTTCTTTAATTTTATAGTCATAATACAATGTATAATTCTAAAAAGCAAATAAATTTTTCAAAGAAGCGTAGGATGAGCGGGCGGATGCTCGCTTGTACGAAGAACTGAGCAGGCGTTGGCTAACCAGCACTCCCGCAGCCATGGAAGATATACGTTGCCCCATTATTGTAATTAAGTAATTGAAGTTACATAAACACCATCAACTTAATCTCATAATTACCCAATTCCCTAATTACGCATTTAGCCAATTACCTCAATTAGCCCCTATTTCTTGTTAATTAATCCACAAAAAGCGGTATTGCGCCATTTGATTCCACACAAATTGCCGTAGATGGTTTATTTTTGCAAAAAAATAGCTGTCTCATGCAAAAACACTATATTTCAAGTTTGTCCTTTGACATTAAGTGTGAAGAAGTGAATAGTTACAAGCAAAGGCTTCAGTCGCTGCGCTCCCTACATTTTTTGCTTGTCACATTCACCACACTTCCTGTCAAAGCACCTTTAAGTTTATTCATATTTTGTTTGTTCTATACTGTTGCCCAAGGGCAGAGTTGGACGCAAACTACAGGTGCCACTTCTTGTTTTTCTTCAGCCAGAGCCGCTGACCTCAATTTAGATGGAGTTAAGGATTTGGTCATTGGTGGCGGTTTGGAATCCATTTTTGATGCCGATGGCAATATCATTCAATACCCTAGTGACCATATGGTTATGGCACTTGATGGGGCTACAGGCGAATGGTTGTGGCAAGTAGAAGGAATGGACCAGATTTTTTCCAGTCCAACCTTTATGGACATCAATTTTGATGGTCGTCCTGAAGTATTTATTGGTGGGCGGAATGGTTATTTGCTTTGTATTGATGGAGCTACAGGAACCGTCAGTTGGCAATTTTATGAAGGAAGTGCTGGGCAAAATGCAGGAAATGATGGTTTGTACAACTTTTTCAATTTGCAGTTGATTCCAGATCAAAACAATGATGGTTTTCCTGAATTGTTGACCGCCAATGGTGGTGATCGTGAATTGCCTTCTTTTATCACTGACCGCCCTGCTGGTAAATTGATGGTCATTGATCCCATTGATGGGGCTTTGTTGGCAAGTGCCGAAATGCCCGATGGAAAAGAAACCTATATGTCGCCATTGGTCCACGACTTTTTTAGAGACAAAAAACCAGAGGTGATTTTTGGTACAGGTGGTGAGACGATTGGCGGTGGCTTGTATCGTGTACCCTTGTCTGATTTGATGGCGGGCGACATCAGCAATGCACATTTGATTGTGTCAAGACCCAGCAAGGGTTTTATTGCCCCTCCTAGCTTGGCAGACCTTACCTCAGATAATATTCCTGAAATCATTGTCAACACCTATGATGGATATAGTATTGCCTATGATGGTTGGACCAATGAACAACTTTGGAGCCATAATATTGAAGGAGCAGAAACCAACTGTTCTCCTGCCATTGGTTTGTTTACCGATGATGATATACCAGATGTATTTACCAGCTTTTTGATTGGAACGGCTCCCGTTTACAATGGTGCGGTACAAATCTTATTGGATGGTGCAACAGGCGAATTGTTGTACCAAAGCGATTTGGGAGCCAATCAATATTCTTCGCCTGTGGTATATGATTTCAATACTGATGGAAGAGATGAAGCTGTATTTACCATCAATATGGTCAATGGCGATGGCACTTTTTCCCACGATGTATTGAAATTGGATTTTACAGATGAGTCTACTGAGAGTTTGATTGGTGGTCCTAAGCCTGGAACCAATATTGCTTCTACGCCCTATTTGGGACCATTGAACAATGATGGTCTATTGGATTTGTTCTACACCCACAATACTGACCCAACAGAGTTCAATTCAAAGAATGGTGTTTCCCACCAGCGTTTGACAGTTGCGGCTATAGATACCAATGCTGTCGCTTGGGGTGGGTATATGGGCAATTATGGAAATGGCAAATACGACAATCCTTTGGATAATTGTTTCCAAACTTTGTGGTCGCCAGTGTCGGCAGTGACTCCTCCAACTTGTACAGGTGGTACCAATGGGGAAGCAATTGTATCAAGCAATGGTTGCCCTTGTCAATTCAATGATTGTATTTACGAATGGGACAATGGAGATACCACCAAACATGCATACAATCTTGCAGCAGGTGAACACTTTTTGCAACTGACACACGAAGATGGCTGCAAAATGGTGATTCGTGTGACTGTACCCGAGTCATCAGGACCAGAAAACATACAAACAAATGTCTCTTGTAATGGGGGCAATGATGGCTATTTGCAAATCTTAGATACTTTTGTCAATGATTCAACCATTATCACGTACACCTCTTACAATTGGTCAACAGGTGAAACAACTCCTAGCATTAGCAATTTGAGTGCGGGTGAATACTCTGTCAATGTAGTATCAAGTGAGGGATGTGAAGAAACGGTTTACTTTACAGTCGCAGAACCTGAGCCAATTGAGGTATTTATAGACATTGCTTCTAGTTGTGAACAAATGACTTCTGTTACTGCTGCTTTTGCAGTGCTTGCGCCTTCAGAAGTTACCTCTTTTGTTGTAGATGGTTTCCCTTATCCTTATTCTGACGGAATTGAGTTGGCATTCCAAGTTGGAACGCATACAGGTGTTGTGACTACTGCCGATGGTTGTAGCAAAGAATTTAGTTTTGGCATTACAGGTGAAGCGGCATTAGATGTAGATGCTCAAATTGTGAGCGAAGTGCTTTGTGTGGGTGGAAATGCCAATGTGGAATTGACAATTGATGGTGGCGAAGCTCCTTTTTATTACTTATTGGATGGAGTGATTTACCCATTGGGAACTGAAAACACCTATACCTTGGATTTCGCAAGTGGTTCGTATGTATTAGAAGTAACCGATGCAGCGGGTTGTTCCAATAATGTTGTTTTGGAATTAGAAGAACCAACACCTTTGTCAATCAGTGGTGAAACAACTGCTTCTACAGGCAATGACGGTTCGCTTGTTTTGAACATTAGTGGTGGCAGTGGTTCTTATGTGGTTGATTGGGGCGACTTGGCTCTTACGGCCATTATCATTGATGGAGAAATGCCTTCGGCTATGGGTCTTGCGCCTGGTGAATATGCGGTCATTGTTGCAGATGCCAATAATTGTACTGCTGCCTATAGCTTTACCATTGAAGAAGACTTAACAGGTTTAGACGATATTGTAACGGATTTTGCTGTTCAGGTATTCCCCAATCCAAACAAGGGGCAATTTAGCATTAGAACCAACATCAATGTACAACAGGCTCAATTCAATGTGTATGATGCACAGGGTCGTTTACAGCACATTGGCAATAATACTCGTTTGTTGGATGCACAAACTGTTCAAATAGATTTGGGCAGTGGCGTTCAAGCGGGTGTGTATTTTGTTGAGGTGGTGAATGAGAATGAGCGGGTATTGCAAAAGTTGGTGGTGATGGAGTAGAAATTCAAAATTGAATATTAAAGATTTAAAAATTCAATTGAAAATTAAGTTTTCCCCTCGTATACAGAAATATCTTTTTCGGTACGAGGGGTTTTTATTTTTATGTCCACCAGCTTTGGCTACAAGGGCGTGTGTGCTGGTTAACTTTTCGTGCTTTGTCTGTCCTATACGTTCATCCTTCCCCCTACGCCACGCTTCTTTTTGAGCTTTTTTAAAAATTTTTGAAAAAAATGTCCTAGGGTGTCCCATTCTCTAAAACTCGTTCGATATAAGGATGTAAACATTATTATTCATTTATTAAGAAATACATTATTTAAACATTTAAGATTACAACTATGAAAGAGTTTATGATGATTTTTAGAAGCGAAGAAAGAGTAGAGAGACCAACACCTGAGCAGATGCAAGCACAAGTTAAAGTTTGGCAAGATTGGATTGGAGGCATTGCTGCACAAGGCAAATTTGTAGGAACCAATGCTTTGGGAATGGAAGGCAAGGTTGTTCGTGCCAACAATATTGTAACAGATGGTCCGTATATGGAAGTCAAAGAAATGGTAGGCGGTTACATCATTGTCAAAGCGGCTGACATTGACGAGGCAATCAAATTATCCGAAGGATGTCCTACACTTGGCTATGGCGGCTCCGTTGAGATTCGTGACGTTATGGTTTTTGAACAATAAAATTAAAAAGGTGTCACTTTTTTAGAAAAATTTACAAGAAACAAACAAGTAAAAATTTATAAAAGTGACACCTTTAAGTACTACTTATTCTATTCAAAATGGAACAAGGAAAACTCATACCCAATTTATTTAGGACAGAATTTAGCAAGATTGTCAGTGTCCTTTGCAATACTTTTGGCATTTCCAATATACAATTGGCAGAAGACATTGCGAGTGATACTTTTTTGGTTGCTTCTGAAACTTGGTCTTTAAAAGGGATACCTCAAAATCCCAAAGCTTGGTTGTATGCTGTCGCCAAAAACAAGACCAAGGATTACCTCAAAAGAAAGACATTGTTTTCTAGCAAAATAGCTCCTAGCTTGTCCAGTGAAAAAGATGTAGCTTATAATGAGGAAATAGACATTGACCTATCAGAAAAAAACATTGAAGACAGCTTACTCAAAATGTTGTTTACGGTTTGCAATCCTGTCTTGTCAACGGAGGCTCAAATATCTTTGGCTCTTAGGGTTTTGTGTGGATTTGGCATCGAAGAGATTGCCAATGCCTTGTTGAGTTCAAAATCGACCATCAACAAACGATTGCAAAGGGCGAAAAACAACTACAAAAAACACAATATACAATTGGCTCTGCCAGAAGCTAAGGAACTGACACAGCGACAAAACAATGTATTGACCATCATTTACTTGTTGTTCAACGAAGGTTATTATTCTGCGACCACCGAAAAAAACATCAAAAAATATTTGTGTTTGGAGGCGATGCGGCTTTTGTATTTATTCCTGAATCATTACAATACCGCCGAAGCCAATGCGCTAATGGCACTGTTTTGTTTTCACGCTTCGAGGTTTGAGGCAAGGGAGGACGAATTGGGTAGCCCAGTACTTTACGAAGATCAAGACAAAAGCAAATGGAATCAAGAGTTGATTTTAAAGGGTGAAGATTATTTGCACAAATCTGCCTCGGGCAATGCGGTTTCCAAATACCATCTAGAAGCTTCGATTGCTTTTTGGCATACCCAATCAAAGGATGAGCAAACTAAATGGGAAAAGATTCTTCAATTGTACAATCATTTATTGCAAATTGAATATTCTCCCATTGCTGCTTTGAATCGAACTTATGCTTTGTCTAGGGCCAATGGAAAGGAACACGCCATTAAGGAAGCTCTAAAAATAGATTTAAAAGACAACCCACTTTATCATTCTTTATTGGCAGAGCTTTACAAGGGAATTGACCAAACAAAAGAATTGGAACATTTAAAGATTGCTTTGTCTTTGGTTAAAACAGATAGTGAACGGGAGATGTTGGAGGTAAGGTTGGAGAAGGTTATTGAAACATTAAGAAATTAAGGAGCATTAAGGGTGGATTGTACTCATGCTTAATGCCTTAATGGTTTTTATTTGCCAACATTAAGAAATTAAGGGGCATTAAGGGTGGATTGTACTCATGCTTAATGCCTTAATGGTTTTTATTTGCCAACATTAAGAAATTAAGGAGCATTAAGGGTGGATTGTACTCATGCTTAATGCCTT
>JAHDIA010000006.1:22749-28119 GCA_020631035.1 Chitinophagales bacterium
AATGCCTTAATGGTTTTTATTTGCCAACATTAAGAAATTAAGGGGCATTAAGGGTTTCTTACTTACAAAAAACTACCACTAACACAATCGGTTACCCCACAGTCCCGATTTTATCGGGACGAGGAGTAAAAGCGGATAGCGATGGTCCGACATTTCGGGAGACACCATCATTTGAAAGATGGAGCGTTCCGTACTAATAAAAAAGAAAATGCATTTATTCCTGAAAAGTTAAATTTACATTTTAAATATGATTGCTCAAACCATTGTCGCAGCGGGTGAGTTTGTGGTCGATACTGTATTGGAGAATTTCGTCGTTACGGGAGAGGGCGTCTTGGGCATTTTTGTTGTCTTCTTGGTGGTGTAAGTGGTAGGCAATACCCCCAAATTTGAGGTTTTTGCGCTTGACACCATTGTTGAGCAAACGCACCGCAAATTCAGAATCTTCTCTACCCCAGCCCTCGAAATGCTCGTTGAAACCATTGATGGAAAAAGCATCGTCTCTCCAGCAGGCAAAATTACAGGTGCGTATGCCTTTGTAGCCATCTTTGCCTTTTGCAAAAACAGAAGAAAGAAAATCGGATTCAATTGAGTTGAGTCGGTTGCCCATTCCTGTATCCCAAGTATCAAAAGCAATTCTTTTTTCTTCGTAAGCTTTTTGAGTAAGTTCTGTGGAAAGCATTACCCGTGAGCCTTGAACAAAATAGCCTTCTTCAGCAAAATTGATATGAGATTCGACAAAATTGGGATGCATCACCATATCGCCATCAATCATAATAAAATAATCGGACTGAGAGACTGCCATAGAGAGGTTGCGACATCTTGCCGCTCTAAAACCCTTGTCTTCTTGCCATACGTGTTTCATTCCCCTAGGAAATTGGGATTGAAAATGCCAAATGAGGTCCGCTGTTTCCTTGCCCGAACCATCATCAGCAATGATGATTTCATCAGGTAAAGTGGTTTGTTGCAGCAAACTCATCAACACCAACTCTAAGGATTCAGGTTTATTATAAGTGGTTATGATTATGGCTGTTTCAAAAGACAATGCTTAGAATTTTTACTTTCTCCATATATTTTTAAACGATTTTTTGAGCCAATTGTTCCCCTAACATACTACCAATCGCAACTCCCATTCCTCCGAGGCGGGCACCAATATAAACATTGTTTGTTATATATTCAACTAAAGGCTGCTTTGTTTGTCCAAAAGCCATAATTCCAGCCCATTGATGGTCGATTTGAACATTTTGCTTGGGAAGAATGAGGTCAAAGAGTTGATTTTTAAGTTCCTCTATAATTTGGGGAGTCGTTTGCATTTTTGTGGTGGTTTCTCCCTCAAAATCTAGGTTACGTCCTCCTCCAAAAATGATGCGGTTTTGGTAGTTTCTAAAGTAATAATAACCTTCATCATAGTGAAACACTCCTTTGAATGGCAGATTGGGGATAGCTTGTGTAACTAGGACTTGTCCACGCCCTGGTTGAAGATCCAAATCGGGGAAAAACTGCTTGGTAAAAGCATTGGTACAAATGGCGAGTTTTTGACACACAAATTGCATTTCTTCTTGACTTCCTCCACTTTTTACTGCTACTTGTACGCCTTTTTCGGTTTCTTCATAATGCATTGCTTGGGTGCCTGTAAAAATGTGTATGCCCATTTGTTGGGCTTTGTGCCAAAGAGCTTTCATCATTTTACCTGTGTGCAGTCCACCTTCAAATTTGTTGTAGACGAGGTGTTTGACTTTATCCTTATTAAAGCCAAATTCGTGGATTAGCTCGTCTTTTTGCTCAAAAACATTTTGTTTGAACAAAGGATACAGCAACTCATTGACTTGGGCAATTCCTTCCAGAATGTGTTCTTGTCCTTGAAATATCAATTCGTAGCCTCCTTTGGGGGCAAATTCGATGGTATTGTCCCCTAGTCTTTGTCGTAGCAGTTGTAGCCCTTCCCAACGCAGTAGTACCAAGTCGGCGACTTCTTGTGGGGACATTTTTTTTAGGTCATCCAACAATTCTGAAACGCTGCCAAAGCAGGCAAAACCTGCATTTTTGGTACTTGCTCCACTTGGTAAAATTCCCCGTTCGAGGACGTATACGATTTGATTGGGTCTTTTTTCTTTGATCCCAATAGCAGTAGACAAACCAACAATTCCGCCACCGATGATGAGGTAGTCGCAATTTACAAAAGATTGTATTTCCCAGAAACTCAACATTTTCTAACAAAATTTAATTAATTTCAGACCTCAAATGGGCATTGGTTGGGAATCATAAAGCTTTGTAACACAAAGCTTAAATTACCGTAATGTCCAATTGAATACTCTATAATGAATTATATTACAGAGTATTGAAGCTGGGCAATAGTGCCAAATTTGGATACAAAAATACAATTATGATTTTTCCCATTGGAGATGATCAGGTAAAAGGTGGGGCATTTCCTATTTTTAGTTATGCCTTTATTGTAATCAATATACTTGTTTTTGTACTACTACAAACCGAGGCTTTTACCTATGGTTGGAGTGTCATTCCCTATGAAATTTTGAACAATACCGATTTGGTGGGTGTCAAGGAAGTCGCAATGGGTGGACAGAGTTTTCCCTTGGAGCACACTCCTGGTCCTCAACCCATTTATTTGACAATTTTGTCGGCGATGTTTATGCATGGCGGTTGGAGTCATTTATTGGGGAATATGTTGTTTTTATGGGTATTTGCGGATAATATTGAGGCGACTATTGGCAATGTTCGCTTTTTGCTCTTTTACATTGCTGGGGGGATTGTGGCGACTTTTGCCCATATCTTTTTCAATGTAGGGAGTATCATTCCAAGTTTGGGAGCCAGTGGAGCCATTGCGGCCGTTTTGGGTGCTTATATGATTATGTTTCCCAAATCAAAGGTTAAGATGACGGTTTTGTTCTTTACTTCCTTTTACATCACAGCGGTTTTGTTCTTGGGTTTTTGGATTGCACAGCAATTGTTTAGCGGCTTTATGTCTTTGTCGTCTGATACCATTGGCGGAGGGACTGCTTGGTGGGCACACATTGGTGGTTTCGTTTTTGGTGTGGCAATGGGCTTTGTGTTCCGTTCAACGATGGGCAGACGTATTGAAAAACATTATCAAAGGATATAGGATTGATTGTATGAATTGGGAAAATTGAAGCGATTTCTTTTTTCCTTTTTGAACGGAACGCCAATCTTTCAAACGATGGTGACTCCCAGCTATCCGTTTCTATCCCGATAGGCAGTCAGCTATTTTTTATATTGCCCTATTCCGTTCGTTTATTTGGGAATATTTGGATTTCCCCAATGCCGTATCGGGATATCCACTACTATCTGGCGTAGGCATCGCAGAGGTGGGCAGGCACAAGGCACTGCCCCTACGTTCTGCGTCGGTTCTGATTATCCATCCGCTTCACGCCTTGCTTTTGGGTTTGACCTATTGCAGGTGGGATTAAGGAACATATTGATTGTTATTTTTGTTTGGATTATATTTGTGTTAAAGAAAAACAATCAACTAACTATTTTGATAAGTTGATGTAACTTCAATTAAATAATATGACTCAACTCACCATACAAATTAAAGATGAGTCCAAGATGCAGTTCTTTCTTGAGCTACTGAGAAACTTGGATTTTGTGGAACCCGTCCTACAAGATGGAGATTCCAAAGAAGAAAGACTCGCTCAATTAGAAGCCAATTTGACAGAGTCCTACAGAGACATTCAACTACACCAACAGGGGAAAAAACAACTAAAATCCGCTAAAGAGTTTTTAGATGAGTTATAATGTTGTGGTTACCCCTGTCTTTATGAGAAGTGCAAAATCTTTGGCTAAAAAGCATCGTTCACTCAAAAATGATTTGGATAAGTTGATAGATTCCCTTGTTGATAATCCCACGCAAGGCATTCAGGTAAAGGACAATTTTTACAAAATTAGAATGGCTATTACCTCTAAAGGAAAGGGTAAAAGCGGAGGGGCTAGAGTCTTTACTTATGTTACCCTAGTCAATGAAACTGTTTATATGGCTGAAATAATTGACAAGGCTGATAGAGACAATATTTCTGATAAAGAAGTTGAAAGTCTTATCCTCAAAATCACAGAGCAATACATCGAAAACCAAGATGAGGAAGAGTAAAAATCACCTCCTTGAGCAATTATATCCTAAATCAAATTTAGCATACAATTCTTTAGCTGTTGATTCAGCACAACCACTTTCCAAAAAGTCATTAATGGAAGGTTTGACCAATTCTAATTTACGATAAAAGCTTGATAGTATTTTTTGATTACTCTTCATATAAATGGCAGAACGACTACAACTTATTTGAGAAACAACTACAATTAAATACAATCCCAATATCTTTCTCACTTCAACTAATTTGATTCATAGTAAGATACTCCTTTTCCACATCAAATACAATTCTATGCTTTACTCCAATACGGACTTTAACAACTCTTCATAAATGCTACGACTCACCTCATTGGTATAACGTTTTAATTCACACCATTCAACCCATTGTATGCCTTTGATGGCATTGGTCAAAAACAGTTCGTCAAAACTACTGAGTTCGTCTTGATGGATGGAACGCTCTTGTATTGAATAGTTTTTTTGTTTGAGTAAATTCAATATTTGTTGGCGCATCACTCCCTCTACCCCTCCATCGCTACTTGGTGGCACAACAACTGTCTGCTCTTTGATGGCAAATACATTGCTCGAAATGGCATCGGCTATGTGTTGGTCTTGGTTGAGTAGCAAACAGTCATCCCAATGGTTTTCATTTTTATAAATGGCTGCCATAATATAGGGTAAGCAATTGTTGGTTTTGTAGGAAGAAATACTACTACCCACTTTGGGTATGTCTGTAAAAATGCCAATGTGCAAACCTTGCTCATTCCATTCATAGCAATCGTTGGAGAGCGGGATGGTCTCCATCAAAAAATTGGCTTTGTTGCTTGTAGGAGTGTATAAGCCTTCGCCCTCTCTATAAAACATCAAGCGGATTCGGGCATTGGCGGTTTGATTGCGCAACAATAATTGTGAACCATTTTGTTCTAAATAATCCAAATCGAAATCAGAAGGCAATTGCATTTTTAGTGCATTGGCTGCGTTTTGAATGCGTTGGTAATGTAGCTCTAACAATAAGGGCTTGTAATGCATTGCCCGAATGCTTTCAAAAAAGCCATCGCCATACTTGAAACTGCGGTTGCTGGGCAGCAATACCATCAGGTCTTTTTCGATGTATGTTCCGTTGTCATTGATGTACATAATTTTGAAGATAATTGTTTTTACACACTGTAGAGAAAATTTACGAATTTTCTAACCTACAGTCGCCATTTGTTACAATTTCTCAACCCATAAAAAACCTTTGTTGCGAATGCAAATGAACGTTT
>JAHDIA010000527.1 GCA_020631035.1 Chitinophagales bacterium
TGATGCGACTACAGGATTCAATATTGTAGGTTATAGTACAACTGGTGTATTCGATTTCTCTGATCCTTCTTTGAACTTTGAAGGTGGAGGAGTTGGACCTGGTTGTTATGGTCCTGGTACTGGTTTGTACAATGTATTCCCAATTTCTTTCTATGGTACACAAGCTGAATTGGAAAACCAATTGTTCAATGTATTGTTGACTGGTGAGGCGGTAGAAGATGCAATTATGCAAGGTTTGATTTGTGCGGATGCTCCAAGTGTAGGAGATGCTCCTTCTTACTCTGTATTCATTATGCAAGAAGAGGTACAGCCTACTTGTTTAGCCAATGCTGGTAGCGTTTCTTCAAATGCAGATGCTTTCTACTGTGGAGCAGCTGGTGGTATTCAGGTGAGTTCTCCTGGATTCAATGCAAGTGCTGATTATGTTCAGTTGTATGTATTGACTTTGAACAATGCAGGGTTTACGATTGTAGACATCAATACCACAGGTTCGTTTGCAGTACCAACTAGTAGTGGTGAGTACATCGTTCACGCTGTAAACATCGAAGGAGTTGAAATCGTTGGATTGGACCCAAGTTCTTTGATTGGACAAAGTGCAGTCAATGTATTGTCTACTTTAGACTGTTACAGCTTGTCAACAGCAGGTTCTTCTTTTGTTGTAGACGATCCAGTAACAATCTCTTACGAATACGATTGTAACGAAAGTACAGGAGTCGCAACGATTACCATTTCATTCTCTGGTGGTACAGGTGCTTATTCTGTAAGTGGAGATTTGAATGGTCCATACTTTGAAGGTCAAGATTATGTGATTCAGTTGGAAGATGCTAATGTATTGAGCTTGACTGCTTTTGATGGCAACAACTGTTCTGATTCTGTAAATGATCAATTGCCTTCTTGTGTTAAGACGGCTGTTGAATTGTACAGCTTTGATGGTAGGGTAGAGCCTATTGGCAATTATGTATATTGGACAACTGCTTCTGAGTACAACAACAGTCATTTTGTGGTACAACGCTCAATTGATGGGGTAACTTTTGAAAACATCGCTAAGATTGACGGTGCAGGCAATAGCAACTACTTTAACAATTACAATTACTTAGATCAAGATGCTCCAGCAGGTAAATCAATTTATAGATTGCAAATACTTGATTTTGATGGAAAAGCTGATTTGAGTAATGCAATTACCTTGGAAAGAAGAGCTGAGTTTGGTATAGTAGAAGTCGCACCAGTTCCAGCAACGGATGTGGTCAATATTGTATTCAATTCAACTGTCGAAAGTGTAATCGAAGTGGAAGTTATTGAGATTACGGGCAAAGTAGTTGAGCGTTTCAATGTGACAAGCACTGAAGGCGTAAACAAAATCAACTTGAACATTGATGCTTATTCAGCAGGTGTATACTTTGTCAACATGAGTGATGGCAATGAAGCTTCTGTTGGTAAAATCATCAAAGAATAAGGTAAATACTTGATAACCAAGCAAGCATTAAAATGCCAATTAGCTGACCAACAGAGGCTTTTAATTGCTTGTAAAAGATAATCTAATGCCCCAAATCCAACAGATTTGGGGCATTTTCGTTATAATAAACCGACAGAGGGCATAACATGCCAAATACACCTGATAGCAATGGAAAGCCTTGTGTAAGGGCGATCCCGAGAATCGGGACGCCCACAAGCTTGGAATGGATAGCAGGGAGGCACCATCGTTCAAAGGAGAGAGCGTTCTGTCCTAATCAATATAGACCCAATTTTCAAATAATAAGCAATGTTGAAAAATAAAGTTTCAATTCATTGCTAAATAAAAATACCCTAAATATGCAAAAAACAATACAACTTATCATAAAATCTATCGGCAGCTTGCTCATTTTGATGGCTGGTATTGCAACAGTAAATGCCCAAGCCGTTGATTATCGAGTAGAAGCGGTAGAAAATCCTGATCCCAATGGATTGTATTGCTTTACAATTCAAATAAAAGGGAATGAAGCCCCATACATTGGAAGCGGTTCTATTTTGATGGAATACAATGCCAATGCCATTTTGTTTGCAGGTAGTTCAATTGGAGGCGAAGGGGCAACTGTGGGAAGTTATACCTCTATCAACTTTGACAACGATCAAGAAACACTCAATTCACAGTGTGAGGAGGACAATGGTGGACCAGGATTTACGCCTTATGCTGCTCACAGTTTTGATGGAAACATTCCAGGTGAATTGCTCATTACCTTTGTCTTGGAACTGCCCACAACGGAATTTGCACAATTTGCTTGTCCCTCTGTTGCCAATGTGTGGACAGATGTGGCAGAAATTTGTATGCAAGTCAACAATCCTACACTGAGTCCTAATTTACAATTTATAGGAACAGAAAACGGACCAGTTACCAATGAAGCAGGTTGTAATTTTAATTCGGATACCGATGATCCCAATGACAAATACGAAAATGGAGTATTTAGCAATTGGACTATGTCTTACAATGAATTTTATGGAGTTGCCTCTGCACCAGTCAATGACGAGTGTGGCAATGCCATTCCGCTTTTGTTGCCTACAGCAGATGAGACGGCTTCCAATGGACCATATACGAACATTGCGGCAACAGTAGCCGATACCGATCCTGTCGAATTGTTCTCTGACTCGCCCTGTACCTTGGAAGATGAATTGGGTGAGTTGCCATTTGTCAATGGAACGATTTGGTTTACTTTGCAAGGGGATGGCAATACCTACAAAATAAACACTTCTAAGAATTGTGGTGATTT
This sequence comes from Chitinophagales bacterium, assembly GCA_020631035.1. Lineage (GTDB taxonomy): Bacteria > Bacteroidota > Bacteroidia > Chitinophagales > UBA2359 > JAHDGP01. The sequence goes on from JAHDIA010000527.1 coordinate 2,742, forward strand.
TGTAATTACCGATGAGGATTATATTGACAATGGAGATACCCAAATGGCGGTATTTACGGGTGGTTGTGGAAACTATACCTTTGTTGCTTGTAATGAGGATGATCCCAATGCCACTACCAATGATTATTTTGCAGGACTCAGTTTAGAAACAAATGCGGGTCAAGTCTACTACATTGTCATTGATGGATTCAATGCTCCAACGGGATTGTCGGAAGGAAATTTCTGTATCAATATCATCAATACAGATGCGATTGAATGTGTGGCGGAGGCTGCTTGGGTAGATTTGGAAGCATCAGCCGTTTCGGATGTGCCAATGTTGGAATGTGAGGCACCCGATTCTGTCATTGTACCTGTGGTGGTTTTTTCGGAAGACAGCCAATATGAGTTGAGCAGTACAGCAGGTACAGTGCTTACCCCTGTTGTCAACAATTCTACTGTAGGAGCCATTGGCTTAAACCAATCGGATATAAATGCTTCTGGTGGAACCATCACCATTACCTTTACAGGAGTCAATACGAGTGCTTGTTCAGCTTCCTTGGAACTGAGTGTGGGTGATTTGAATATTGCTGATTTTTGTGATCCTGATGGGATGGCGGGTTGTACTGATAGCGATGCCTGTAATTACAATCCTATGGCGACAGTCGAGGATGGAAGTTGTGTCTATGGCTTGACTTGGTACGAAGATGCGGACGAAGATGGGCAGGGCAATCCAGATGTTAGTATAGAATCTTGTGAGCAACCCGATGGATATGTTGGCAATTCAGATGATGAAAATGACAATTGTGTGGGGATGGTTGATGAATGTGGGGTATGTGAAGGGCCAGGAACCTTAGCTTGGTATCAAGATGCAGACAATGATGGATTGGGCAATCCAGATGTAACTGTTTTGGCTTGCGAGCAACCAGACGGATATGTGGCAAATGCCGATGATGAAGACGATGCTTGTGATGGTTTGGTAGACGAATGTGGAGTTTGCAATGGTCCTGGTATTGCTGAGGGAACTTGCGATTGTGCAGGTACCGCTCCGAGTACGTGGTACTATGACGAAGATGGCAATGGCTTTGGTGATCCTATGCAGGATAGTTTGGCTTGTGAGCAACCCGAAGGCTATGTGGCAGAGTTTGAAGATGTAGGATTTGATGACTTGTCTGGTATTTTCGAGAACCTGAGTCTAAGCCCCATTCCAGCCAAAGATTATGTGAATATTCAATTTAGTTTATTGGAACCTATTAAGGGACAAATGGAGGTGATTGGCATCAATGGGCAATTGTTGTACAGTCAGGACATCATTGGGCAAGTGGGCGAAAACCAATTGCGTTTAGAGGTGAGTTCGTATGCTGTGGGCACTTATTTTGTATTGCTCAAAACCGAAGAAGGAATGACGGCTCAAAAAATTGTGGTAGAATAAATTTAATCTATACTTAAAAAAAAGGTGTCACCTTTTCAAGCAAGATGTGCTAGTCAAGCAAAAGAACTTATTAAAGGTGACACCTTTAAATCATTAAGCAATATGACATTTTTGTAGGTACTTTGCCAAGCGAAAATGTCATATTTTTTTATAAAGGAATAGTCTTTTTTTATGGGGCAAGGTCATTGGCTTTAGGCTGCGCTCACTCTGGTTAACCAACGCATACTTCATACTTCGCACCAAGTTTCATCCGCCCGCTCTTCCTACGCTTTTTAATACAAATTTGAATTTAGTTCATAAATGTAGTATATTTAGGTGTAAAGACAATCGCTTAAACAGATGAAATATACTCTATTTTCTATACTGACTTTTTTTATTGTAAGCAATGTAAATGCCCAAGTTGTGGATTGCCGAATGATTCCCAGTGTAGAAGAAAGTTGTAAGGAGGACGATTATTGTTTTAAGTTACAAGTAAGAGGAGTAGATGGAGCCAAGTACTTGGGCAGTGGCTCATTGAGGTTTTCTTATGATTACAATAGCATATTGTTTCTTGACAATACTGGCAATCCATTACCAGAAGAAGATAAAAA
>JAHDIA010000528.1 GCA_020631035.1 Chitinophagales bacterium
CGAATGACTCGAAGAATTTAAAAAATTAGGAGATTACTTAAATGTAAAAGTTTAGAGAATTGAAGATTGAAAACTCAAGATTGAAGATTAGGAGCTCTAATTTTCAATCTTCAATTTTGAATTCAATCATTTTCCTCTAAAATTTCCCAAGTGTGGTCAGCGAGTAGCCGAACAGTGGCGACAAAACGCTCAAAAGGCAGTTTGCGTCCCCATTCTGTGGGAGCGACCATTGAGAGCAGCATTTTTCCATTTTTGCGAAGATACAAATGGTAAATGTGGTTGATGAGGGGCTCAAAACTCATTTCGGCACCATAAATCATTTGCGAAATTTCCTTGCGTTTTTTTAGGGCTTCCGCTTGTTTTGCCAAGAGTTCAATCTGTTCCCGAATCTGATCCATCTGCATTTGTGTCTGATCTTCCATTGCTGCTAGGGCACGTCCCTTGATGCGTCCTTTGTCTTCAGGTTTAATGACGACACCACCTACTGTATGAGCATAGGGTAGGGTAGAGGGATTTTCAGTGATTTTGTCCTCATCAATGGGATTGACAAAGAATTCTGAATCTTCTAATTGTTCTTTTGATTTATCTTTATCTTCTGACATATTTTCTTTATTTAGCTGTATTATTTTTTGGGCGTGCCCCTTCGGGTCGGCGTTCTCCAGGCTCGCTATTCGCTCGGTGCTGCGCACTGCTCCTTTTAGTCGCACCTTCCGCATGCCTCACGCAATAAGTCCCAATTCGCCTGTTCAGTCAACAGTGAAAAAGGGAATTTTGTTGTTGCAAAGATACATATTGCCAATCTTTATCAATATCTTCGTGCGATTATAAACTTTATTTGTAGACATTATGAACAAAAAATATTTATTAACAGGACTTTGTTTTTTGACAGTCTTCTTTTCTTGTGGTTCTTCAACAGCCACTACTTCAACTGATGAGACTACCAAAACCGAAAACAAAACCGAAAACAAAACAAACAATACTCAAGTCGTGAACAACAACCCAAGTCAAACAGATCAGGCGAAAGTAGACGATGAACTCATCCAAAAATACTTAAAAGATAACGATCTAAAAGCTGAAAAAGACCCTTCTGGTGTCTATTACATTATTGAAAAGGCAGGAGGCGAGCAAAAACCAACAATGAACGACCAATTGACCGTTCATTACCATGGAACTTTATTGGATGGAACGGTATTTGACTCATCAGTAGAAAGAGGTGAACCCATAGATTTTCCTTTGGGAGGTGTGGTAAAAGGTTGGCAAATAGGTATTCCCAAATTTGGTAAAGGTGGCAAAGGAACTTTATTGATTCCTTCTGAGTTGGCCTATGGAGCTCGTGCAAGAGGAAAAATACCTGCGAATGCAGTATTGCGTTTTGATGTAGAAGTAATAGATTTTATGAGTAGAGAAGACTATACTGCAGCTCAACAAGCCAAAGCTAGAGAGGCAGAGAAAACCATCATTGCTGATATGGAGAAATACATCAAAGACAAAGGCTTAAAAGCTGAAAAAGATGAGTCTGGATTGTATTGGGTGGTTGAAAAGGCAGGAAGTGCAGAAAAACCAACAGTAGCGAGCAATGTAAAAGTACATTATCATGGTACTTTGTTGGACGGAACGGTATTTGATTCATCAGTAGAAAGAGGTGAACCAATTGAGTTTCCATTGGGCAATGTCATCAAAGGTTGGCAGTTGGGTATCCCTAAATTTGGCAAAGGTGGTAAAGGCAAACTCATCATCCCACCAAGCTTAGGATACGGCAATCGTCCTGCTGGAAAAATACCACCAAACTCTGCTTTGGTATTTGATGTAGAATTGTTAGACTTCTAACACATAAAACAAAATAATAATATCATTCGTATGATAAAAAGAGCTATTTGAAGTTTTATTCAAATAGCTCTTTTTTTATCAGTAAAATACAAGACACTTTCCCCTTATTGTACAACTTATTTGGGCAATTGCCAATTCAAAAGTATAGCACAAGTAAACTATATCTTAGGTTTTTTTTATGTTTGCCGTCCCAAAGAAAGAGAGTTGTAAATTCTTCACTTCTTCCAAACTAATTTAGAGAATAACTACCCCGTTTTCTAATCAACTAATCTAACAACATTAAAACTTTGACTAATACAAAAAATACTTACAGATAAATATAAATTAAACACATATAAAAAAACATGATGAGAGTTATTCAGTCTACTTGGCTATTGGTTAGTATATTGGTATTGTCTACTCTTTTGGGAGGGGTATTGTCTGCCCAAGAAAGATCAGGAACCAATGTATTTGTCGATGGTGAAGAAGTAAAACGTTGTGGTACAGCTGAGGTTTTGGAAGAACGATTAGCGACCGATCCTGAGTTTGTACAACATTTTAAAAAAATAACAGAAACAAAATTCGAAAATGGGGCTTATAAAAGTGCCATTGCCTGTAATGGTGGAAACACAGTGATGGTACCTCTGGCTTTTCACTTTGACAATTCATTTGACTGTTCTGATGCAGCCTGTATCCTTACAAAGATTGACGATGCCATTGCAACCTTGAATGTAGATTTTGGGAGCAATGTTGGTTCACCCAATGCTGCCAACTGTCCTGCGGCATATCCTGATATTTCGACAGGGACTTGTATTACTTTTTACTTGGCAGCCCCTCCAGCTTGTTCTGGTTTAGATCCTGTTTGTGATGGAGCGATTACCATTGGTCAATTTGCTGGTGGGTACAATGGTGGAGGAAGTGGCGCAGGTGCTTGTTGGGACGATTACTTGAACGTTTTTGTTCAGAGTCCTCAATCTGGTAATTTGGGTGTTGCCGATCAAATTCCAGATGCCTTGCCACCAGATGGTCCTGGTGAAGGAGTTTCTCTGGGATCACCTTATTTTGGTGGAACAGGAGGACCTTGTGGAACTATAGATACCGATGGAACCTACAACTTAGGTAAAACCTTGGCACACGAAATTGGACACTACTTAGGCTTATTCCACACTTTCCAAGGAGGTTGTGGAGATGAACCCAATAACTCTTTTAGTGGAACAGCTATTAATGTGGACGATACACCCGCTCAAAGTGGTCAGTATTTTGGATGTCCTACTGGTTGTGTGAACAGTGGTTGTGGAGGCAGTCAACAGACAGCCAACATTATGAACTATACAGATGATGCTTGTATGGATATGTTTACAGAAGATCAGGCTTATGCTATGAATGTGGTAGCCAATGGTCTTTTTGGTAATTTGAATATTCCTGCTGCAAATCCACTTGAATTGTATGGACAATGCACAGGAAATCCTTGTGTGACTACTTGTCCAAGTGTTGCCACTGCTTTGTATAGTGGAACTGATGAACTATGTGCAAGTACTACAACATCTTTTACTTTGCCCACAGATTATACAGGTTTGACCTTGGATGATCCGCCTAATGCAACCTATACTTGGAGTACAGGAGGATATTTAGGTGCTGGAGGAACAGCTATTGCTGGAACTACTTACACGATTGTTAATCCGCCAAGTTGTGCGCCTTCTGTAGAGACACTATACTTAAATGTCGGGTGTTTGATAGATAATACTGTGAACATCAATGGGGGAACCCATATTTTGACTATTTATCCAGATGCGTCTCAATTTACAACGGCTGATTTGGTAACTTTTACGGATGGTGACTGTAATGGTCCAACTTGGGTAGTTACGCCAGGTTGTGAGGCTTATGTGATGGTTACACAAAATGGAGGGCCGAGTTTCCCTGTAACGACTGGTTCAGGTAGCGTTGACTATGATGTGACTTTGTCTTATCCTGCTGCTTGTTGTTTGGATATAGGACCAGAAATACTTTTGGTCGGAAATGTACAAACAGGTACATACAATAGTGGTGACTCAGATCCAGATTGTGCCAATGGTACCAATCCATCTGTTTATCAAATTCCTATAACAATTCCAGCTGCTCAAAATGCAACTACTGTAAATACAACAGGAGTGGGAAGTATCAAAGAAGTTTGTCTGGATTTGACAGTGAATGAACCTGGAGCCATACTTGTTTCGGTAGATATTCCAGATTGCAATGGTTATGAATGGGAAAACGTTTGGTTGGGTAATTTGTTCCAGACTGGTTCCAATTCAGGGCCTGTTAATGTGTGTTTTACGCCAGGAACAGCCAATGGAGAATTTGATGGAACCTTTGATGGAGACGATGGAACCAATGGCTCCTGGACTGGTTGTGGAATCAACAGCAATACATGGATTTTGTATGTTGAAAATTACAACTGTTATGTAAACAATGGTGGACCCAATATTAACAATGTAACCGTTAACTCTGGAAGCATTACATTCTGTGATGGCTTTGAGCCAGGTGCTGGCGATGTTTGTAGCTATACAGCGACAGCCAATTATTTTTGTAGTGCTTGTACAGATTGTAATGATCCAGCTTGTACAACAATGCTTCCTTGTGATGATATGGATTGCAATACAGACAATGATATGGTAACAGTATTGTTGTCTGACAATAGTGTGGTTTGTGTACCTTGTGCAGGTACTGCTATTACTCCACCATCTTGTGATGATGGTTGTGCGTTGACAACAGATACTTATGATAGTGTCAATTGTATATGTGTGAATACACCACCAGATCCCGATGATGGTTGTGCTTTGACGACCGATAGTTTTGATGCAGTGAATTGTGTGATAGTAAACATACCACCAGATCCCGATGATGGCTGTGCCTTGACGACCGATAGTTTTGATGCAGTGAATTGTGTGATAGT
>JAHDIA010000529.1 GCA_020631035.1 Chitinophagales bacterium
AACACGAACGCCCCATTGGTATTCAGATATTTGGAGCCAACAAAGACTCAATGATCCGTACCGCCGAAATTGTGGAAGAGGCAAAACCTGAATTGCTGGACATCAATTACGGTTGTCCTGTTAAAAAAGTGGTTTGCAAAATGGCAGGGGCAGGTATTTTACAAGACATTGATAGAATGGTCGATTTGACCAAAACCATTGTCAATGCAACCAAATTGCCTGTGACGGTCAAAACCCGTTTGGGCTGGGATGACAATACCAAATACATTGTCGAAGTGGCAGAGCGTTTGCAAGATGTGGGCATCAAGGCGATTTCGATTCACGGACGTACCCGCAAGCAAATGTACAAGGGTTCTGCCGACTGGACTTTGATTGGCAAGATCAAGGAAAATCCTCGTATGCACATTCCTGTCTTTGGCAATGGCGATGTGGATTCGGGTCCCAAAGCCCTCGAAATGAAAAACAAATATGGTGTCGATGGCATTATGATTGGTCGAGCGTCTATTGGCTATCCTTGGATTTTTAGAGAGGTCAAGCACTATCTCGAAACGGGTGAAGAAATGCGCCCCGCTCAACTAGATGAACGGGTAGATGCAGCCAAAGAACATTTGCGCCACTCCCTCGAATGGAAGGGACCTGTCTTGGGTATATTGGAAATGCGTCGTCATTATACCAATTATTTTCGGGGCTTGCCTGGTATCAAAAAGCACCGTATGGTCTTGGTAACCTCCCATGAGGTAGACGAATTAAACGAAAAAATGGAAGACATTCGTCGAATGTATTCGGGTTACACTTTCTACTCCAAAGCCGAAAAAGAGGCGATGAAGGTACAAGATGGAGTGTAAACAATAATTTTTTTGATTGGGACAGAATGCTGAAGACTTCGACCGATAGCAACTCCCCGCTATCCATTGCAAGTTGTAGATGCGATAAATCGCATCTCTACAAGCTTTCCATTCCTATCGGGTGTAGCTTATTTCATTCTGTTCTTCGTCGTTTCTCTTTTATTTCTCCCGTTTTACCTTCGTACTAAATCCAATACCAAATGCCCCCACTGTTTTCCAAACATCTTGGCTGGTTTTGCGGTAATAGGTAGGACTGTTAAAAAGACCCGTCGAGAAGTTCAAACCACCCTCTCCTAAATCTTTGACCAATTCAAAGGTAACTACAAAATCACCATTGACCAAAATGTCTTTGTCTCGTAAATCTATCACAATGGTTTCTTGTATGTCTTCCTTTGCCAAACTGATGTAAATGGGTTCTTTGAGTACATTTTCACCTGGCTGTTTCCGCTTTTTCAGCTCATATACATTCAAGCGAAAAAAGATGCTATCATAATCGCAATTGGCAATATTCACATTCACCTCTTCAATAAAGGTGGGTTTCTTTTTGTTCTTCATCAAGACACCAATTTCGTAGCCCAATAGATTGTCCTTAAATCCAGCCGTAAAGTTTTGGGCTTTGGTGGTATTGCCCAATATTTTATCGACCCAATCTTTGGGTACGACTACGACTTCATCCAATTCAAAAGACTTGGGTGTTAGGTACACTTTGGCTCCATCCAATACAAAGCGTTCTACAAAATCTTTGACTAGAAAGTCTTGTGGCTCATATCCTACAAAAGAAAAACGCAATGTATCATTGGCGAACTCTTTGGGAATTGTCAGATCAAATTTCCCATTGATATCAGAAACCGTTCCCACACTTTTGCCCACTATCCCTATATTGACATAAGATAAAGTTTCCGAATTATCTTGGTCATATACCACACCTTCTATATCTTGCGCCCAAGCAAGGCTTGAAAAGAATAAACAAAAAAACAAACCCAAACAGCACCTCAATTTGTTTATCATAAAATTGTTGTTGTATCGTAAATAAAATAGATGAATGTATTTTCAAAAATAAAAACGAGTGTTCAAGGCAAATGGTCGCTTATTGTCTCAATAATTTTTGTTTTTTTGACCATGAGTGCCTGCCAAAATGCCACACAAGAAGAGGGCAAAGCCATATTGACCAATGGTTATCCCTTACCAAAGGTCAGTCTACCCAATCTAAATGACACCAATGTTCCCCTATCTTCCTTAAACAACAAATACGTCTTAGTCGAATTTTGGGCATCTTGGTGCAAGCCCTGCCGTGTCAAACATCCCGAACTCAATCACATTTATAGTGTGTACAAAGACGCCCAATTCAAAGATGCTGATGGATTTGAGATTTACTACATCAATCTAGACAAGAGCAAAGATGCTTGGGTCAAAGCAATGGAACAAGACCAAATAGATCATTGGACCTATCACGTAGCCGATTTGGTAGGAATGAAAAAATCCAAACTGACTGAACAATTCCAATTCGAGCAAATCCCAACCGCCTACCTCATCAACCCAGAAGGCATCATCATTGGCAAAGACCTTAGTGAAGACCGCCTCTTCCACGAACTCAAACACCGATTAAAATAGTCGATATATAGTCCATAGTCGATATATAGTCCATAGTTCCTTGTGTTATTGCCCAATAGTAATGAAATCAAATATCTTCACTACTTGACCAATCAACCAGTCAACCCCCAAAAACTGCCCTAAGGGCACATCTACTGCCAAAACAACACCTCAAAATATTGCCAAATTCGCAAAATCTGCCAATATGTCCCCAAATTGTGCTTGGCAAGGATTTTGACCTCCCTAAATGAATTTATTTTTCGCACAAAATGACATAGTTCACAATGAGCAATGGCATACTAGAAAATTCAATATCATCATAAACAAAATCAAAGGAAAAAATGGGTAAGCAAAAAAAAGATCAAATAGATGAAATGTCTTCTGAGGAACTAGACAACACTCAAGAAGAAACCCAAGAGGAAGTAATGGACAAACAGGAAGAAATTGCTACAGAAGAAACTGTTGCAGAAAACACAAACACAGAACAAGAACCCTATGATGTATGGGGTGAAACAGATACAGAGCCAATAGATGAAGAAACGGAAAAATTACGTCAAGAACTAGGTGAATCAAAAGATAAGTTTCTTCGTTTGTATGCAGAATTTGACAATTTTAAAAAGCGCAGTGCCAAAGAACGCATTGAAACTATGCAAACAGCAGGAAAAGATGTAATCCTTGACATACTTCCTGTACTCGATGATTTTGAGCGTGCCTTTCAAACCAATATAGCTGAAAACGAAGCAGATCACAACGAAGGTTTCCACCTCATTTACAACAAACTTAAAAGAATTTTGGAATCAAAAGGGGTTACTCCTATGAATGCCAAAGGCCAAACTTTTGACTCTGAATTACACTCAGCTGTAACTGAAATAGATGCAGGTCCAGATCAAAAAGGAATGGTGGTAGATGTCATTGAAGAAGGTTATTATATGAATGACAAAATCATCAGACATGCCAAAGTTGTTGTTGGCAGATAAATAAGCATTTTTCACCCACTAGAGCAAGACTCGAAAAATTAAATAGAAAAGATGGCAAAACGAGATTATTACGAAACATTAGGCGTCTCCAAAACAGCGACCAAAGACGAAATCAAAAAGGCTTATCGCAAGGTCGCCCTCAAATACCACCCAGACCGTAATCCCGATAACAAAGAAGCAGAGGAGAAATTTAAAGAGGCGGCTGAGGCTTATGAGATTTTAAGCGATGAGCAAAAAAGAGCCCGTTATGATCGATTTGGTCACCAAGGTGTTGGTGGTCCAGGTGGCGGTTTTGGCGGTGGTGGCGGTATGTCTATGGACGACATATTCGAAAACTTTGGCGACATATTCGGTGACATTTTTGGTGGTGGTCGAGGAGGCGGTGGTTTTGGCGGCTTCGGCGGTTTTGGTGGGGGTCAACGTGGGGGGCAACGCAGACCAATGGGCAAACGTGGAGCCAATTTGAGAGTTAGAGTCAAGCTCTCACTAGAAGAAATGCTCAATGGTGTACAAAAGAAAATCAAAGTCAATAAGTTTGTAGCTTGTACTGATACCCAACAATGCAATGGCAAAGGTGGGGAATCAGACACTTGCAATACTTGCAATGGCACAGGTTATGTCCGTAGGGTAAGCCAGACCATCTTGGGACAAATGCAAACCACTTCGAGTTGTCCACAGTGTCACGGCTCTGGGCAAATGATTACCAAAAAATGTACGACTTGTAATGGAACGGCACGCATTCAAGGCGAAGAAACCATCACCATTGACATACCAGCAGGTGTGACCGAAGGCGTACAACTCACTATGTCGGGCAAAGGAAATGCAGGCGAACAAGGCGGTCGTGCAGGTGACCTTATCATATTGGTTGAGGAAGTACCACACGAACACCTCATCAGAGATGGCAACAACGTCATCTACAAATTATTTATTGGTTTTGCTGACGCTGCACTTGGCACCAGTATCGAAGTTCCGACCATTGATGGAAAGGCAAAAATAAAAGTCCCTGCAGGTACACAAGCAGGCAAGGTATTTAGACTCAAAGGAAAAGGACTTCCGACTATCAATGGTTATGGTACAGGTGACCAACTCATCGAGGTCAACATCTGGACACCCAAAAGCCTCAATGATGAAGAAAGAGCCATACTTGAAAAACTCAGAGAATCCCCCAACTTCCAGCCCAACCCAAGTAAAAAGGAAAAGGGTTTCTTTGAAAAAGTCAAAGATTATTTCAATGGTTAAGAAAAATAAATTAGCGAGTTGATTATTCGACCATAATTTTACTCAGCCCCAATGTCGTTTACGGCATTGGGGTTTT
>JAHDIA010000530.1 GCA_020631035.1 Chitinophagales bacterium
ACTTTGAATTTCGATGCGAAAATGATGGATTTTGAGTCAATTTAAAGCTCATTTTTTGGAGAATCCCGAAAGTCGGGATTGTCTAAAAAATAGCTGCAAAATTGGTTCAAAAGGCGCATTTTTTAGCCGATTTTGAAAATCCAAACATACTCTAAAGTTAGCATTATTTTGAATTTAAATTCAATTCTTTACATATAAAATATGTTTGTCCTTATTTCCTTTAGGATGAGATGTTTGGAGAAGCGTAGGAGGAGCGGGAGGATGCACGCTTGTACGAAGTATAAAGTATGCGTTGGCTAACCAGGTCAAGACGTAGCCTCAAAGTCAATGACGTTGCACAATAATGATAAATAGGTAGTTAAGTTGATTGAGTAATTAGGAGAATCCTATCCCGATTACCCATTCAACAAATTACTCAATGACCAATTACTTAATCAATGCCAAGGCTTCCTTTGCAATATGGTCAGCAGCGTCAGAGATGGCGAGTTGTTTGAGATTTTTGCCCAAGTCTGTTTGTTTTTGGGGATTGTTGAGCAAGTCCATAATGGTCGAGGATAAGGTTTGGGGCGCATCCTTGTCTTTGACAATAAGTGCCGCATTTTTGTTGACCAATGACATCGCATTGTGGGTTTGATGGTCTTCAGTAACATTGGGAGAAGGCATCAAAATAACGGCTTGGGCGGTAAAGCAAAGCTCCGAAATAGTGCTGGCTCCTGCTCGAGCAACGATGACATCGGCACAGGCGTAGGCTAAGTCCATTTTGCGAACAAAGGGCATTAGTTTGAAGTTGGTGTCATTGGATGTGACAAGCTGTTGCATTTCGTCTATGTAAAACTTACCTGTTTGCCAAAGCAATTGAATATCGTTTTGACGAAAAGTGTCTAGACAAGCTTTGATGCCCTCATTGATGCCTCTTGCCCCTAAGCTTCCTCCTGTAACAAAGACAACTTTTTTATCAGGTGATAAACCAAAATGCTGTAAAGCTGCTGCTTTATCAAATTGAGCTTGAGAGATTACTGAGCGGACAGGATTGCCTGTCATAATGATTTTTTCTTTTGGGAAAAAGCGTTCTAGTCCATCATAGGCAACACAGATTTTATCTACATTTTTGGCGAGTAATTTGTTGGTGATGCCTGGGTAGGAATTTTGCTCTTGAATGAGGGTCGGAATGCCCATCCAAGTGGCGGCTTGAAGGAGTGGACCAGAAGCATAACCACCTACACCAATCGCCAATTCGGGCTTGAAGCGTTTGATGATTTTACGAGATTTCCATAAACTAGAAAGAACTTTGAATGGGAAAGCTAAATTGGCTAGAGACAATTTTCTTTGTAGTCCACTGATCCAAAGCCCTTCGATTGGGTAGCCAGCTTCGGGTACTTTTTGCATTTCCATCCGCCCTTCTGCGCCTACAAAAAGTAGTTCAACATTGGGCTGAATTTTTTGTAGGGCTTGTGCAATAGAAATGGCGGGGAAAATGTGTCCTCCAGTTCCCCCGCCAGAAATAATGATTCGATTTTTATCAGATTTTGCCAAGATCGAGTCCTCCTAGTTTTTTGTCTGTTTTATCTGTTGGTTTGGGTGTTGCCTTTTTGGGAGATGGCTTCTTTTTGCGTCTCTTTTGAGGCTTGTTGTTATTGAGTTCAATGTAGTGGTCTACACTTAGTATGACGCCGATTGCCAAACAAGTAATCAAAATGGATGTTCCTCCTCGACTAATGAGTGGGAGCGTTACTCCTGTTACAGGCAGCAAACCAACTGTTACCATAATATTCATTAACGCTTGAATGACTAGACTTAGTGCGAGACTTACAGCTAAGAGTGCGCCAAAGTTGCCAGGACTTTTGATGAATATTAAGATGCATCGATAAAAGAAGAAGAGGTATAAGAAAATAACAAACATGGCACCGACAAAACCATATTCTTCGGCAATGACGGCATAGATGTAGTCTGAATATGCTTCAGGTAAAAAGTTTTTTTGATGGCTTTTGCCTGGACCTTGTCCCAATAGTCCGCCATTGGCAATGGCTATGTAAGCGAGTTTTTCTTGATAAGAGAGATGATCTTTGCTGTTTTCAGCAAACATATTGTTTTTGTAGAGCAGTAAGCGTGTTTTCCAAACTTTGGTTCTACCTAGTAATAAATGATCTGGAGCTTTGAGCAACCAAGTAAAAAAGAAGGTAATACTGACCATACCAATGGTAAATAGTCCAAGTGTGTATTTGTAGTTGACCCGTCCTATAATCATCATTATAAAAGAGGTAATAAGAATAAGTATAGAGGTCGAAAAATCGGCGGGCAATATTAGTCCACAGACAAGTAGTACTGGCACTAGAATGGGGATTAGACCATCCTTAAAGGTTTTGATGTTGTCTTGATTTTTGCTAATCACCCTTGCCAGATACATAATGAGTACAAACTTAGCTATTTCGGAGGGCTGAAATTCGGTACTGGTAAAGGGGAGGGTAAGCCAGCGACCATCTCGTCCAAATAGAAGTGTTAAGAGTAAAACAGGGACACAGGTATATAAACAGTATTTGGCAATGCCTGAATAATAGTTGTAGTCTATTTTGTGTGCGGCAAACATAACAAATAAGCCCGCAATCAAAAAACGTGCATGTTTGAGGGCAAACCATTCAGTTGAGCCATCTGTACGAAATGCCAAAGCTTTGGTGGAGGAGTAAACTGCCAAAATGGAAAAAAGTGCCATTAAGATGATGGTTCCCCAGATGAGTTTGTCTCCTCTCGGCTTCAGAAATTCAGCGAAATTCATAATGAGCAGTTTTTCAGCTTGTTAGTCAAACACAAATTAGTTAGGGCGTTAAGTTACAATACTATTGGGGTTTTTAGAACAAATAGAGGGAAAAAAGGGAGATATACTATCAAAAATTACAAAATGGATTGGGCGCAATCCAAAAGTTTTTTGATATATGTGTTCTCAAAGATTACAAAGTGGTCGAACTTGACTAAACTTTAGTTTTTACTAAAAATCAACTCCCCCTCTGTCCTTATTTTATTGAACAGCAAACTTTTGACCTGTTCTCCATCATCTACGTGTACAATATTGGTTTGATTGTCTGATACCTCAAACAAAATTTCATTTTGCAAGACAAGTGTATTCAATTCGCTAATATCGGACACCTCCAAATAACACCAAGTCACATCCAATTCAACCTCCTTGCCCAAATACACAAAATCACTTTCTACACCATTGACTTCCAAAAGAAAAGTCTCTTCCAAATAAGTTTCAATCAATTTATTGGCATTGGGATTTTCTTCCTCCGAACCCAAATGCAATTTGCCCGTTTGCTCTGTTTCCAGAACTTTTTCAAAGTCATCTGTAAACACTTTCAAGCTAATTTCCAAAGCCTGCGACTCCTTATCAAAATCAATTTGTGTCACTGACACATAAAATTCGTGAGAGAAAAAAAGCGTCAACAATAAAAAAAGCTGCATATCAATTGTATTTAAGGTTCTGGGGTTTTTGTGTGAACCCCCAAATTTATACAAATTAGACGGAAGTTTGTAATTTGGTTTATTGTTCCTTGAATAGTTTATCAGTTAATGGCCCATAGTCGATGGATGGAGATTTCTGTAAGAAACGCTTGGAAACTATGGACAATCGACCATTGACTATGGACTATTTTTATGTTGCAACGCCAGTGGTTCATGGCTACGCTTACTCTGGTTATCGGGCGCGTGCTTCATACTTCGTACAAGCATTCATCCACCCGCTTCATCCTGCGCTTTTTTATCTATATTTGTGCATTTACGACTATAAACAAATAAGCTACAAAATGCAACTATCCAATTTTATTGATCCCAGAGATGGACAAAGCTACCAAACAGTCATCATTGGTACACAAGAATGGTTTACCGAAAACCTTGCCTACGAAGTCGAAGGAAAGCTAGAAAAAGATGTTCAAAAATGGAGTGCCAAGCCCTACGAAAATTGGTGTTATTTTGGAAACGATAAAAGTGGTGCAAAAAGAAAGAAATATGGCATTTTGTACCAAATGGAAGCCGCCAAGCTCGCTATTCCCGATAGCTGGCGCATTCCTACATTAGAAGATTGGAATGAATTGATGAGATACGTAGCCCTACATTATTGCGACAATATGCCGCCAAGGAATCCCTCTAGTAACAAAAGAAACTGGGATCAAGTAGGCAAAGTATTGAGGTCCAGAAATTTTCCATTCAAAGCGAAGGGGAGTGGAAGACGGATTGCCAGTTTCCCCCCGCCCGATTTTGCCCCCAATGGTTTTGCCAACGGAAAAAGACGAGGTGATGGATATTATTGGGTCTGGGATCAAGCCCAACAATGGGGGAAAATGACCATTTCATTTGGTACACACGTTGCATATTATTTTGGGCAAAACACAGGACACGGATATTCCATACGATGCGTCCGCCCCACGTAGGGGCGAACCTATGTGTTCGCCCGAACCGAAAACGGGCGATCCCGAAAAAATCGGGACGCCCCAAACCCCAAACGCCCGAAAATCCCGTAGGGGGCAGACCTATGTGTCTGCCCGAACCGAAAACGCCCAAAAAACGGGCGCAAAAAAAAACGAACCCACACAGCACCCAAACAAAATAAAATACGCTGGATAGTAGCGGATACCCCCGTTGGTTTGGTATAAACCTGCCAGGTTTTTAAAAACCTGGAGGGTTGCCAAGCCAACGGGAGTAGCAGCGG
>JAHDIA010000531.1 GCA_020631035.1 Chitinophagales bacterium
TATTTCTACTAAAGTATCTAAATCATTGATTTCTGTTAATTGTTTTAGTAGGTCATTTTTTGCTTGTAATACTGTCATATCTCTATTTTACATTAAACAATCAAAACTAACTTATATAAGTTCCCCTAAATTTACAACATTCCCATCTTAAAAGCAAGTCAAGTGAAAAACGAGCTAAGAACCTGTCTGAAAACCTCTTGCTGGTCTGCGACCTCGTCTTTTGGGCTAGGGCTTTCGTTACAAAAATACTCATTTAGCTATGGCTAAACTCCGTTTTTTGTGCCTTATCCTAGCCCAAAATACTTCCGTCTCAACTTCAGAATAGGTTTTCAGACAAGTTCTAACAGTGTTACCAAATAAACTACAAAGAATAATACTGAAACATGTTGTCATTAATATTGTAGTGCTCATCTATGCTTAAAAAGAGGAATTGTTCTTGGCGACTGAACAAGACAATGGCTCTTTTCTTTTCTTTTAAATCGTGTAGCATTTCGAATACTTTGACAGCCGTGGCTTCGTCTAAGTCGGCAGAAGGCTCGTCTATGAGTAGGATGGATTTATTGGTGAGCAAGGCTCGGGCGTAGGCCAATATTTTTTGTTGCCCCTTGGACAAATTGCTCCCTAGTTCGCCAATCAAGTCGTCGAGTGTGAGGCGTTGCTTGGGTGGCAAGAATGTTTGAATGTCGTCTAAGATTTCTTGGGCTTTGGCTCGCTTTTCGTTTTTGCGACTGTAGGAAATTGCCTCGAATACGGTTTTGCCCAAAAGTGGCAAACTACTTGAAACGATGGCAATGTGTTTCCGCAAGGACTTGGGATTGACCAATTGTACATTTTGTCCATCAATCCACACACTCCCCTCATTTGCTTCGTAAACAGCTGTAATTAATTTAATAATTGTTCCTTTCCCACTACCAGACGAGCCAGTAATTAAATGTATTTGTTCGGGATAAAACACCCAATTTAAGTTTTGAAAAAGATTGCTTTCTTCAGGATAGGCAAAAGCTGCATTTTTAAATTCAATAATCCCTTCTTTAAACTTAAAATCGGGCAATGCTTGCTTGTTGGTTTCGGCTTGATTGATGACTTTCAATAACTTTTCAAACGAAATATTTCCCAATTCCCAAACGATGTTGACATTGAGCAGTCTTCTAAAAATGGGCAAGAGTGTAATGAGCAACATAATAAAAACAAGCAATACACTCCCATTAATAGCTGTGGCATTTTGTTTGAGGTAAAAACTAAATGCCAAGACCAAACCCAACATCCAGTACATTGCACTTGGCACAAGCGTTCTGATCAATGCTGTTATTTTTTGATAGGCAATTCCTCTGTCATATACTTTCTGGGATTTTTTGAGAAACTTTTGTTTTTCTGGTTTTTCTTTGTTGAATTGTCGAATGCTTTGTATGGCTCGTAAACGGATATTGACAAAAGTTAAAAGAGCCGATTTACTGTTGCGTCGGTCACGGGTAATACTAGACAATTTCTGATTTAAAAAGCCAACCACCACCGTTGTAATCAACAAGATAGCTCCTACCAAAACTCCCAATTGTGTATGAAAACTGATAAGGACCCCAATGGTAACTACAAACAAACACAAATCACTCGCAAAACGAATAATTCCATTCCGCATATAGGTCTGAATACTTTTTAAATCTCCGCTAAAACGCAGCAAATATTTGCCCATTCCTTTTTCTTCATAAACAGGTATAGGCAAGTAAATTTGGGAATCGAACAATTGGTTGCGCAATTGAAATGCCAAGCGTTCACTCAACAAACCAAAACAATATTTTTCGAGAAACAAGGCAATAGACTTAAGTACCACCATTCCAAAAAATAAGATTAAAAATGTTTCGATACTGGCTCCCACATCAAATGGAAGATAATTGAATATTTGCGAACGGTGTGAATTAAATTCAAATACCAAATCATAGTATTTGCCAATGGAGACAGGAATGAGAATACTCAATAAATTGGAAAGGATGCTTACTACTATTGTAATAAGCATCCCCCATTTATTGCTCCTAAAGAACTTAATAAGAATGTTCCATTTAGATAGCAACGGTTGAAGATTTTAGTTCGTTATTCCTTGGTTTCCCGAGGTGTGATTCAGCGGCAGAAGGGACTCCTTCCGTATTGGCTTTTTCAACATACCCCAATATACTTCTAGCAGACAATGCATCTAAATTTAAAATAGGGATAGATGTATATTTTTTCACTTCTTCAATTAGCAATGGTGCTGCTGTAAATAGTCCCGACAAAGCAAAGGGTCGAACACCTATTTGTTGCAACATTGTAATACCACTCAATGCCCCAGTACTATTGCCATCTGAATAAATAACCGCATCTATGGTATTCATAAATTGACGGTCGTTGAGTAAGAAACTAGTTTCTCTTTGCAACAAACCATCGGCAATTTCTATGACAATGTATTCGGGTTGTTCTCTTCCCAAGTGATGCAATATGTTTTGGTACAAATTGAGTATTTCTTGTTTGCTACACATATAAGTTGATGGAAAACCGAAGCTAGAAAAATCCATTGTTACCTTTGCCCCACAGTCCAAGACAAAGTCGGTATCTTTGGTATAAACCGTTCCTGTAAGCTTGGCAAAAACGACCTTTTTATTGGCTTTGCTCAGCCCTCTACACAAAAAAGCTGCGGTAGTGGTTTTGCCACTGTCCATTGAACCACCAATAGATAAAATAATTTTAGATCCAAAAGGTTTTTGATTTTCAAATGGGACTTCTTTTTGCAACAAATATTTGGTATTGATTACTTTACCATTGGAATCAGTTGCATACCCAATTAACTTCAAGGTAGTCGGTCCTTTTTCTTCATACTTTGTGTGAATGGATTTCATTTCACCAATAACGCCCCCTTGACCTAGTACATGGTACTCTACCCTTGGTCCTTGTGGCACATAACCTTCGAGTTGATTGGTTGCATAGCGTGTACCAAATACCGCCATAATTTTATCCTCTGGATAAATGTGTCTGTTTCTACCCTCCACACATTGCAATCTGGTATGCTTGCCCAAGTCTTGCACTTCAAAAATGGCAACATCTCCAGCTTTCGGTTGATGTGTATTTATGATTGATGTATCAAGGGCATAGTTATCCCCTACTTGTTTACAAATAATTGCCTTTTTCATCTGCGATCTTTAATGTTTTACTTAATGATATTCTTTGAAAATTTCCAAAGAATCTGATTTAATTTAAAAATCATAATCAGTTGGTGAGGTATACCAATTCCGATTTGGTATGTAATTAAAAGTTGATTTACTTTTTTGTTTCTTTTTGGCAAAACTCAAATAGTGTTTGATACTGAATGATAAAATATAATAGTGTTTAAAAGAGCGAACAATGCGTTCCTTGATTGGGTTGTATACATTCATTTTATTTAAGCCTGCAAAATCAGTATTAAACTCCATCTGTCGGGTTGCCTGTACGGACAAGCTCATACTATTGGAAGGTCTACACGCAAAGCCCAAAGTCAAACGCAATCTGTGCCAGCCATAAGGAACAAAGTCCCCTAAGTATTCTTGCTTGCTATCAAATTGAGCGATGGGTCTTCCACCTATATTGTAATATAGAAAAGACGAAAAATAAGGGGTTAATTTAATGGAAGGAATCAATAGGTCATTGCGGGGACGTATTCGAAAAATATAGATAATTCTTGCACGGTACTTGGTCTCTTCTTTTGAGTGGTATTCTGCTAGAACATTATTAGCGATTCTCCAAATACCTAATTTGCTTTTTATTCCATAAGCAGCCACAAAACGGTGTTTATGGTTATTCTCATCCGATCTAAAAATGATGCTTTGGGTATACCTCAATCCTAGGCTATGCTTCTTATTGAGCAAGGCATTTATTCCAAAGCTATTTTGCATCCAATCCAATTCATAAGGTCCAAAATCGAACCCATAGGTTTGCCTTAATGCCATATTGACACTAGGAGCAAGCTTTATAGAAAATCCCAAGTTGTTCCAATTTCGCCACTCTAGTTTGTCCTGTGCCTGTACATATTGACTCATTCCTACAAAACTCAGACATACCCCTATAATTAACCACAAAATATATCTTCTCATAAACTACTACTATTCAATTTGGTAGTTGTTATATTATTCCGTTTTCTTACAATTTTTGCAGAAGAGAGCTATTTCTTAAACAAGCTATCCAGTCGCCTGCGGCTCCCTACTATTTGTTCAAGAACCACTCTCCAAAAATTGTCAAAGAACCTATTATTCAAAATTGTGCTTATAGTAGTTTAGTAATGAGGGGGGAAGGAATATAGTAATTTGTGGGGAAGTAAAGCTTACACTCTACTAATACGATAAGTGTTGGAATTAAGTTGAAAGTTACAGCTTTAAAAATTAATTTTTTTTTTGAACGGCACATTTTTTGCCTTGTCGGTTCTCATCTCCTCGCTGTCCATTTGTACTTGCTATTTTGTTACTTGCTTCAGTAAGGTCGTTGCTTGTCTTCGTACCTCTGCCTACTCAACTCCCTACTTCAGTCAAGTTCCAAAAACAGCAGGTACCATTACCATCGAGCGTATGGGGCATGTTTATTGGTAAGACCTTCCAGGTTTTTAAAACCTGGAAGGTCTCCAAACCAACGGGAGTAGCAGCGGATAGCAGGGACACCCGATGCAAACGAAGAAATCAACGTTCCGTCCCAATCATAAAAA
>JAHDIA010000532.1 GCA_020631035.1 Chitinophagales bacterium
GAAAATACCACTAGACACAGCAGATGAGTTACTAGCGGGCTGCAAACAAGGAGATAGAGTCCAGCAAAAACGATTGTATGAATTGTTTTATGGGAAAATGATGCCTGTTTGTTTGCGATATGCTGGTAATGCCGAAGAGGCAAAAGACTTACTAAATGAGGGGTTTATGAAGGTGTTTATGAACATTCATAAGTACAAACCCACACATTCTTTGGAAAGTTGGATTAGACGCATTATGGTGAACAATGCCATTGACAACTACCGCAAGAACAAAAAACACAAACACAAGGTTGATATAGATGAAGTCTATGATTACTCTGCCAATGAAACGGTGACGAGTGACTTATCTGCGAAAGAAATATTAAAATTGATTCAAAAATTGAGTCCTGCTTATCGGACAGTTTTTAGCTTGTATGTTTTAGAAGGCTACAACCACCGAGAAGTCGCTGAAAAATTGGGCATCAGCGAAGGGACATCCAAATCGAATCTGGCAAAAGCCAGAGGTAAATTGCAACATATGATAAAAGAGTTACAAATAATAAAATGAGCAAGAATCAGTACGATAAAATTGACAAACTGGTTCAACAAAAGCTTCAAGATTTTGAAGTAGACTTTAACGAAATAGACTGGGAGGAAATGGATAAAATGCTGGATAATCAGCTTGCAGATGGAGCAGACGATGCCCACCCTGTAGATCAGATTGTTCAGGATTCAATGAAAGGTTTGGAATTGCCTTTTGATGAGGGTAATTGGGCAGCTATGGAGGCAATGTTGGATCAACAGCCTCACAGTGTTGATGGGCTGGTACAACAAAAACTCAAGGGGCATGAGGTAGATTTTGTTGAGGGACACTGGAAAGAAATGGAGACAATGTTGGACGATCGCTTGCCATTGTATGCAAGCTTACTAAACAATCGGGCACTCAGGGGAATACTGGGTGTGGCGGCACTTTTGTTTGTTTGTTGGGGAGGCTGGTATTTGAGTGATAAAGCACAGTTGACAGATCAAAGCATACAAACACCAGAAGCCAACGAACGGATTGAAAAGACATTGGTAGACGAGAAAGAACCTGTTGAATTGAATGGAGGGGAAGAAGCAGTAGAGCATGCCAATGTAGAACATTTACCAAGTAATGAAAAGATCGAATTTACAAAAGAAGAAATGACTAAACTGACAGCAGGTGTCAACACAAATGAATTGTCTGAAAAAACCGAGAACACAAAGAATACAAGAACTGATAGAAGCAAAGAAGTTAAGAATACGAAAGCAAGCAAAGGGCAAAGCAAGAATTTGAGTGTTCAAACTGCCAAGACAGATTTGCCTGGTTTGAAAGCGGAGACAAAAGAAGAAACATACAAGGCGATACAAACAAAATCGCTTGAGAATGTAGAACAAGCAGTGAGAAAATCCGAAAAAGCAACTGTTTATGAATATGAAACAGTGATGGAAACAAGAACTTCGGAAACCATCAATCCATATGAAACTGCTTATAGTACAGAACCACCTATTGGAACAAATGCATTGGATGCAGCGGAAAGTGATGCATCAAACCAACAGAAGCAAAATGTTCTAGCAAATGTGGAGGGTGAGTCAAGTGAAATGCTGGAGCCAAGCCAAGGCAATGACAATGCAATGGATAACTTGGAAGGAGTAGATATGGAATATTTGGCTTCCAATGAATTGCTTTTGGAACTGCCTTCTGAACAGAGATTTATTCCCATATTGCCTGTATCACCCAAAGACTACCTACCTGTAGAAGGGAAACTTAGAGTAGGGGTAGCTTCTTCATTTGACTTGAATTATGTGGATAAATTGGTAGATAGCAAGACCAGCTATACGACTGGTTTGATGATTGAATTAGATAGCAAACCAATTTCAATTGAAACAGGGGTTTATGTGAGTAACAAAATATTTCAGTCAGATGATGTAGAGAATGTTCCCTATATTGTAGGCAACATATTGAACAGTGAAGCACAATATGTTACAGTTGAAATTCCTGTTTTAGCCAAGTTACAGACCCGTGATGATAAGCGATTCAGAGCACACATTTTTGGTGGTCATTCTGTGTATGTACCCATCAAGGAAAAGCACTTTTTTGTAAGTGATTTGGATGCCTCTAATTTGAGTTTTAGCAATTCTTATGACCCTGTTCCCAATACGGCAAATTATGAATCTTTCTCACCTGATGATGAAGTTTTTGCTTCTACAGGAAGTGAGATTTTTGATACAAGAGATGGAGAATTTACTCAAGAAGATAGTAACCTAAGTGCTTTTGCCGAAACTACAGGGGGAACAGTCGCTGCTTTGCCACAAGAGGGTAGAACAAAGCCTTTTTGGGGTATTTTGAATGTCGGTGCAGGAGTGAGTTACAAAATAGGTAGAAAACACAAAATAGCTTTGGATGCTCAGTACAAAACAAGCTTAACCGAATTGGCTTACGATATGCGGGTTAAGAACTATGAAGTAACCAACTTTAAACATTTTAAATCGCTTGGATTGCGTGTGAGTTGGTTGTACGAATTATAAAAAAAGCTTAGATTGAATTAATGCGTGTAAAAGCCCAGTCCTTAACATTGGACTGGGCTTTTTTATTTGTTGTAAACCCATGTGAGTAATCACTGATGAAGGAAAGAGCCATTTTTTGCCCAATATGATTTCCCGCCGAACAAGTCTATTGATTGCTTCAACTACTTTTTTAAAACAGAACAAGCTTATGGCATTTGGATATAATGATAGAATATAGAGCTTGTTGAAAAACAAAAAAGGGGACAAAGCCAAAGCTTTATCCCCTTTTGTTTTGTTCTTAGATTTAGAGTATCAGATTCTGATCAGTTTTTATTTTTTCTTTCTTTGATCTTGCATCTGTTGTTGACGTGCTTGTTGCTCTTTCAACATTTTTTCCAAACGCTGTTGGAATTTATTCTGTTTTTGAGGTTGATTGGCCTTTTGCTTTTTGGTCTCCATCAATTCCTTACGCAATTTGTCATCGTCCAACATAAACTTCTTAATGAACAATTGTTGACCAAAAGAAATCAAATTGGATAAGAAATAGTAATAAGTCAATCCAGCAGGGAAACTGTTGAAAATGAATAGCAAAAAGATAGGCATAAAGTACTGAATGAATGCCATTTGAGGATTGGCAGCAGCACTTGGATTCATTTGAGAGTTTAGTTTGGTATACGCCAAACTTGTTCCTGCCATTAAAAGTGTAAACAAACTTACATGTGCTCCATATAGAGGGATATTGAAAGGCAAATTGAAAATAGAATCATAAGTAGACAAATCGTGTGCCCACAAAAAGCTCTCCTGTCTTAGCTCAATTGAAGAAGGAAAAAAGTAGAACATCGCAATCAAGATGGGCATTTGCAACAACTGTGGCAAACAACCCCCAACAGGATTGACCCCAGTACTAGCATAGACCTTCATTGTCTCCTGTTGCTGTCGCTGCATATCGTCTGGATACTTCTTTTTAATCTCTTCCAATTCTGGCTTCAATGCGCCCATTTTTGCCATAGACTTATACGAACGGTAGGTCAGAGGCAGCAAAATGGTTTTGATAAACAAAGTCAACAACAAAATGATGATACCATAACTGCCAATGTATTTGTTCAAAAAGTTAAAGATTGGAATGATGAACCAAATATTGACCCAGCGAAAGATTGCCCATCCCAAATACACCACATTTTCCAATCCAATACCCTTATCTTTTAGCGTATTGTAGTGGTTGGGACCTGTATAAATCTGCATAGGAAAATTAAAATTGCCACTTGCATCATAAGGAATGAACATATCAGCGGTTAAGACTTTTAGAGTCGGATCAGATTTGTCAGAAGGATTGAGGGAAGCGATTTCGCCAACACGAATGCCTTTTTCTTTGGCAATGAGGGTATTGTTGAAAAAGTGTTGCTTCATTGACATCCACTTTACTCGTTCCCTGTCCAAATTGCTTTCATCATCAGTACGTTCTGCCAAGTAATCCACGCTATTCTCCATATCTTGGTAGTACATAGAGGTACGGTAGCGTTCATTCTCAATGTCTTCTTCTTGTTGTTGAAGGTGGTTTTTCCATCTCAAATTCAATTCTCTATCAGCAATTTGGTTTTGCAAACCAACAATGTTCAAATCGTAATCAATAGAGTAGGGTTCATCACCCAATTTGTATACTTGCTCTATATAGCCATCAGCTGTAGTCAAGCGATACGCAATGCTGTTGTCACTTTGTTGCTGTACATCAAAATTGAATTCTTGTGTCGCAATGGGTTGGTTATTGAGTCTAAATTGGTAAGAAAAGCGGTCTCTTTCATCGTCCATCAAAACCACAGGCTCACCGCTGGCAGTCTTAAAATCTTTTAACTCAACTCGTTCTAAACGTCCACCTTTGCTAGAAAAGGTGGCTTTGATTTTGTCTGTTTCCAAAGTTGTCAAACTGCCTTCTCCACTTGCCGCTTGGTCAAACAAAGACTTTGCTTCTTCAGAAGAAATATTGGTTTGAGTATTCTTATTGGCATCAAAAGTTGCTGTTTCCTCATTATTAGCAGCATTTGCTTTTTCTTGAGCCAATTGTTCTTGTTTGGCTTGCTGTGCTTCTTGCTTTTGACGCTCAATTTCCTCAGCAGAAGGCTGGTTAACATATTGAAAAATAATCAGTATAAGACCAATGAGTACAAAGGCCGTTATTGTGT
>JAHDIA010000533.1 GCA_020631035.1 Chitinophagales bacterium
CGCAATTGGGTGTATTTGATGTGGATGTGTTTTTCCCAGAAAAAGACCGTTTTGAGTTGGCAATGGCATTCAATGCCCTCATAGCATCGCCACAGTTTTCTTATTGGCTCAAGGGTGATCCTTTGGACATTGACAAAATGTATTTTACAGCTGATGGGAAGCCAAGACACAGCATTTTTTATATAGCTCATTTGTCGGATAGCGAGCGGATGTTTTTTGTCACCCTATTGCTCAATAGTTTGGTGGGATGGATGCGTCGCCAGTCGGGAACCACCAGCTTGCGAAGCCTCTTGTATTTTGATGAGATATTTGGTTATTTCCCGCCTACCGCCAATCCACCATCTAAGCAACCGCTGCTCACCATTTTGAAGCAGGGTAGGGCATTTGGTGTAGGAGGCGTATTGGTAACCCAAAACCCAGTTGACATAGATTACAAAGGTTTGTCAAATGCAGGAACGTGGTTTATTGGTAAGCTACAAACCGAACGAGACAAGGAACGGGTACTCGATGCCCTCAAAGGAGCCATAGCCGAGGCGGGAAGCGACAACAAAACGGATTTTAGCAGTTTGATTACCCAATTGGGTTCAAGGGTATTTTTGTTGCACAATGTCCACGAAGATGGTCCCGTTGTTTACCACACTCGTTGGGCAATGTCTTATTTGCGAGGTCCGATGACCCGCCCACAAATCAAGGAGTTGATGAAGGAACGCAAGGCAGCTCCTGTTACAGCTTCTACAACTGAGTCGTCTGTGGTGTCTAGTAATTTTGTTCCCAATCCCCAAGCAACAGAAGCACCCAAACCACAAGCTCCACCTGTAGTCGAAACCCCTCCGCAGCCAGTCGGTCCCCCTTCGATTGACCCTAAAATAGACAGTCGCTATTTGTCGGTATGGCGTTCAGCATCGGAGGCAGAATCAGAATTGTGTGACAGTGGATTATCCATTGTCTATGAGCCAGAGATTTTGGCAGTTGGTCAAGTACGTTTTTACGATGCCAAACGTGGGGTAGATACGGTTAAATCCATTGCCAAGCTCACTACAGCACCCGACAGTTTTGGAAGATGCGATTGGACAAGGGCAGCCGATGTCAAGTATTGGGAACAGTCTTTAGCCAAGGGAGCCGACCATCCCGATAAGATTGTGGCAAGTTATGGCGATTTGTCTAATGCGATGGACAATGCCAAAGAGATTGCCAAGGTGGGCAAAGACTTATCAGACTGGCTCTACAAAAACGAGCAAGTTACGATAATGGAACACGACAAATTTGATTTGTACCAAAGAACGGATGAGTCGGTGGAGGCTTTTCAGATGCGGGTCCAACAAGTGGCAAGGGAGGAGCGTGATGAGGAATTGGATGAGTTGCGAGATCGCTATGACAAAAACTTTGAATCTTTGGAAGATAAAATACGAAGGGAGGAACAAGATTTGGAAGAAGCCAAGTCAGAATTGAGCGACCGCAAAAAGGCAGAAATGATTGGTTTTGCAGAGACCATCATCTCCGTGTTTGTCAAGCGTCGTTCTCGCTCTTTGAGTTCGAGTGCCACTAAGAATCGTATGAAGCGCAAGGCAAAACTCAAAGTACAAGAGTCGGAAGAGGATTTACACGAATTGCACGAAGATGTAGCCGATTTGGAAAAGGAGTTGCAAGAAAAAATAATGGAGGTCAATTATAAGTGGGACGATGTTGCCAAGGGAATGACGACCAAAGTGGTCAAGCCTCGTAGAACAGATGTGGAAATTGACAAGGTGCTATTGGTATGGCATCCGTATTGGGTAGCGAGCAATGGGGATAGAGTGTCGGCGAGGAGGTGAAACAATTAAGGGAATATTTTTTTTACTTCTTCGATGATTCCCTGTTTTACATTTGCCCAATCTATCGATGCTAACATTTTTGGCATTGGTTCTATTTCTGCATCTTCAAAATAGGTTAGACTTTTAAAGACGAGGAAATCTGTTCCATCAGGATATTTTTCTCTATAAAAGTCAAAAATTTCAGATAGCGAATACTGTTTCAAAATAAAATGTAAATCAATAAAATCTTTTCGTGAACCTCGTCCAGTAATAGCTGCTAATTTCATTGCTGCAATATCAGGTATAGAAGCAAGTCGTAAACCATCCTCTTCAATATTGGGTTTTAAAAATTTGTAACGATAGGAAACAAAATCAACCTTGATCTCATTTATAAAAAGGTTTACAACAAAATTATTTTGATTGACTATGCGAAGATTACCCAAATGAGCTATCCGTGGAGGAATTGTATTAATGTCAACATTAGATGAGGTAAGTAGTGTGACATAATTAAGGTTACATTTTTGATGAGTTTGTTTTTGTGTTTCTACAAGGCGAAAAACGGAGTCCTAGCAGAGCTAAGGCGAGTATTTTCAACGCAGTAGAAGCCAAAAAGAAGCCATCATAAAATATTAAGATAAATTTGTCACACTACTTAAATAAATCAAGATCTACAGATATTCTATGACCAATCTGTAATGCCAAAGAAGTTCCTCCAACCAATAAAAACTCATTTAAAAAATCAAGTTCTTGTAGCTTCTTTAAAAGTTCAAGTGTTGCGGGATAGATTGTTGGGTAGTGTAACATCTAAAATGCTCTTTTGGAATATTGAAATAAATACTGAAAAAGTTTAGAGTCTTTGCATCCAAACTTCTAATCTTCAAAATTTCGTTTTTGATTTTTTCAATACCATAAAAATGTTTTATCTCAACCCAATTTTCAATAGAGCCTCTTTGAATTACTCTTTGTATGATGAAGCGAGCATTTTGATTTACATTTAAAGTGTTTAAATCAATGTCCCAAAATAGTGTTTTAGGTAGATTTAAAGAAATTGTTTGATTTTGCATAATGAAAATAAATCGTATTACATTTGTAATGTAAAGCAAAACAATGAAAGATACAAGTTTTATTGATCAATCCCTAAAAAATAAAGTACCACCTACCCAAGCTATCCTAACAAACATCCGAATATACCTCGCACTATTCTTCGCAATAGCCTTAATAGGCATCACCAATCCGCCCATCGAAGTACACGCATGGCGACAAGCATTTACCAACACCATTGCCCGCAATTTCCTAGAAATTGACAACAACATTCTCTATCCACGCATCAACAGTTCTGGGATTCGAGAAGGAGTGGTTGCTTCAGAGTTTCCCATCTTCAATTACCTAATTTATATGGTGTCCACAGTCTTTGGACATCAACACTGGTATGGTCGCCTCATCAATCTTATTTTTTCCACTTTAGGAATTTATTTTTTTTACCGCATCATCCAACAAATTTGGAACAGGCAATTTGCCTTCTGTGCCGCCCTCATTTTACAAATGTCCATTTGGTTTACCTATGCTCGAAAAGTAATGCCCGACACTTTTAGCATTGCCCTAATGTTGGGAGCTATTTTTTTCGCACTACAATACCTAGACAAAGGAAAGATTTGGCGGCTCCTCACTTTTGGCATCTTGGCAAGCCTAGGAGGATTGAGCAAAATTCCCGCAACCGTTTTGCTCAGTTTGTTGGGAATAGCCTTCATATCCCCCCAATTTACACTGCAAAGAAGAGGCTATGTATTGGGCACCACAGCCATCAGTATTTCCATAATTGCTTTCTGGTATTTTGTTTGGGACCCACATTTACTGGCGACTTATGGCAACCAATTGTATTATCCCCGTTCTTTGGTAGAAGGTGCAAAAGAAATCATTGGAATGTGGCAATTGTCCCTCAAGCAATTCTATTTTTATGGCCTGCGTTCTTATGTGGGTTTTGCCTTTTTCTTGCTAGGAATTATGGCCTTATTCAAGCAAAAAGACAAATTGATGGTGGCAATATTTGGGCTAGGAACCTTGGTCTTTCTATTTTTCATTGCCAAAACAGGAAAAGTCTTTTCTTTGCATACCTACTATATGATTCCTTATGTCCCTTTGATGGCACTAATGGCGGCTTATGGGATGTATACCTTCGTCCCTAAAAAATGGCTATACCTAGCTTTGGGAGCAGTGGTCATCGAAGGATTTGCCAACCAACAGCACGAACTCCGACTCAAAAAAGAAAACCTACATTTGCTAACACTAGAGAAAGAGATAGTTGACCACCACATTAGTCAAGACGCCAAAATTGTTGTGTCGGGCGGCCTCAATCCAATGGTGATGTACTTTGCACACCGCAATGGATGGAGTGTTGACAATTACGAATTACTAGACCCAAACTATTTGCAAAAATGTAGTCGAGAAGGAGCGGAATATGTCTTGGTTTACCACAAACAATTTTCAGAAACACTCCCACTGCCCATTCTCCATCAGGACCAATTTTTTACATTGTATCAAATGTCTCCCCAGCGTCATTAAGATTATTAAAAAAATTAGGACGGAACGCTAACTCCCCCTACCGAAATCGACTCCCCGCTATCCGCTTCTATGGTGGCAATCCCCTTTGTCTCCACTTGCCCGTACAGATAATCCCGATTTTCGGGATGTCTCCACGTCCCGCCATAGCCACCATATCCACTACTATCGGGCGTAAAATCGCCTCTCTTTTCCCTTCGTATCAAAGAAAAATCCCCCCATAAAGCCGCCAATCCTGATTTTCGGCATGTCTCCACATCCCACTCTGAAACACCGTAAAGACAAGGCATGCCTTGTCTCCACATCCCACTCTAGAATCCTGCAAAATTCCACC
>JAHDIA010000534.1 GCA_020631035.1 Chitinophagales bacterium
CTGGCACAAAATACTTCTGCCTCAAACTCAGAATAGGTTTTCAGACAGGTTCTTACTGTGGGGTACCGCTGCCATCAGGCGTAGTTTCGGTTCTTTTGGTTCTTCGTGGGGTCGTTTTTCCTTACGCTATATCCTGCGCTTTTGATATTGGGCAGACACATAGGTCGGCCTCTACATTTTTGGGGGATGTATATTGGGCAGACACATAGGTCGGCCTCTACATTTTTGGGGGATGTATATTGGGCAGACACATAGGTCGGCCCCTACATTTTTTGGGGATGCATATTGGACAGACACATAGGTCGACCTCTACGAATAAATTTAAAATAAAAAAATTTTGGACGTTAAATTTTAATCAATTTGTATAATTTTAATTTGCTGACCTCCACTAAATTCTAGATAAACCTATCTAAATATCTCATCTACTTATACTTAGCTCGTTTTAATTTTTGAGGTAAATTTCAAACATTTACTTTGTATTAGAAAGTAATTTCAACTATCAATTTATTTTAAGAAATTTTTCACAAAAAAAGTAGTTACGTTCTGGAACTTTATGGTCTTATTCAAGCTTTTATATGAAACTATTGGTTCAAGTCATAAATTCTTGACAGTTTAAACGTCGTCTTTTTCACCTGTTCTGCGTTAAAGAACCTCTCCTTTAGCTAAAGGAGAGGTTCTTTGCCTTAAACAAGCAAAAAACACTTTGTTTATTCGATCAATTACTTACGAATTAAACCATTAACATTAAGCACAAAAAATGTGCAAAAGAGGTGGGTCAATATTGACCTGCTTTATTTTTTTAATTTATTTTAAATTTATTTCATTCACCAAATATTCACATTAGTTATGACAAAGTTTAACGGAGCATTTAGTTATTATTTTTCTGGTACCCCTTCTGTTTTGAGCGATTACTTTCAGGCTCGTAGTGCTGCCTACAATCGTTACATTAGAGAGAAGAACCAGGATAAAAATATTGCCAATTCTAAGAACCAAAATATTGTAAAATAGGTTTTATAAATAGATTCTTATTTATATAGGACGCAATAAATAATTTTTCTCATAATAATTATTTGAGGTTTAGTGATACGCAAACTCCATTCTGGGGTTTGCGTTTAATTTCATATTTACATATAAGAAATAAATACAGATTAGAAAAACAATCAACACATACTTTCCGAAACAAAGTACTATTCTGATTTAATATCATAAGCAACTGTTTATCAAAATTTTATTTCTCTAGTGATTTTAGTATATCTTTTTCAAAAGGAGCATTTTTGAAAGCAGCAATAAAAATAGTTGCCGTTTCCATATCTACAGCAATAATTTGTTTTTTATTAGATATAAATTCAGAAGGTTTTTTTATAATCTTTTTAAGACATGGTGTGGCTGGTATTTCTAAATCCTTGTCAACCAATTTGTTAATGGCATTCAACGTTCGTTTGCTAAAACTTCCTTTTTGGGTAAACATATCTTCGTAAAAAATTTCGATATAGTTCGAATAGTTTCTAAACCAATTTTTAAAAAGTTGTGTATTTCTTTGGGATGTCAACATTGCCTGACGACACTTTCTAGGATTAATTTTTATTTGTTTCTGACTTTGATCTATTTCTATTTGTTGTGTAAAATGGTATTGTTCCAATTTACTGGCATATATGTTGGAAAGGTATTGCTCAAATACATTTTGACGAATGAGGTGTATGATGTAAAAATTGTTTTTTCGAGCCAATTCTAAACAGTAAGGTCGGAACAAATTGTTTTGCCAAACACCATTAAAATGATGCCAAGAGTTGTACTTAATATCTACTACAAAATATTCTTTTTGTGCTTGCTTTGCTAAAAATTGAAAATATCTTTTAAAGATAAGGGCTTGATTTTTATGATTGGCATAAAGAAGTTGTGGACTCTTTTTGAGCAAACGTTCTTTAAAGAAAAAAAATCCCAATTTATTCCAGTTGGGATAGTTCTCATTTGGGTAATATTCTTTGGTATGAAAAACTTCCCCATAATTTTTGACATAAGGACTCATATCCATTGTACGTTGTAAGACGGTTGTGCCGCTTCGCTGTTGGGCACAAATGACAA
Organism: Chitinophagales bacterium; assembly: GCA_020631035.1. Lineage (GTDB taxonomy): Bacteria > Bacteroidota > Bacteroidia > Chitinophagales > UBA2359 > JAHDGP01. The sequence goes on from JAHDIA010000534.1 coordinate 2,083, forward strand.
TGGGTCGAGCTGCTAATTTTAATGGGATGTTTTTTTTCATAAAATGGGTTTTCAATCTTGTAGACAAATATACGTTCTTTATTTTATCATTTTTTATTAGCCTTGTTCGACGAAGAACCCAAAGGGGCGAAACTATGCTCGATAGCAACGGTTAGCCCGGACTGAACTTGGGCAGGCTCAGCTTACTCTTTGGTTTGACTCAATTGTTGTGCTTCTGGGTAAGCTCGAAGCAAAGCAACATGGCTTTTTAGCCTGCCAAAGTGAGGGAGGACTATGAGTGAATAGCGAGGAGACACCTTCGTTTGAAAAAAGAGCGTTCCATTCTAAGAACCTGTCTACCAAATGGGTGTTTTTTGAAAATTACTGTTTTCTGTTTATCTTTATACATTCTTTATGTGAGTATTGCGCCCTTTTCACTACACTACTTAACAAGTCTACACATTCTCTCCAATGTTGTAGCGTCCATTTCGTCCAAAAAAATGATTATGAAAACATTATCACAACTTCTATTGATAGCCCTATGTGCTGTCTTTTACACCTCTCTAAATGCCCAATGTATTTGTATCACATTGTATGACCCTGTTTGTGGGGTTGATGGGAATACCTATGGCAATTCCTGTGAAGCCAATTGTGCAGGTGTTGCAGTTGATTATACTGGCGAATGTGTTGCCAATTCGCCCTGTGGCACAACAGATGTATCCCAACTTCCTTGGCTAGATAATTTTGTCAACAATGATTGTTACCAAGCCATTTACGCTTTTACTTTAAATGGTCAAGAAGTCATTTATGTACAAGCTGCTGACAATTGTCTAGCCTTTGATGTAGGCAGTGTTCTCTATACTTGTGATGGAGAATATATTTGCAATGACGGTGGCTTTACCATTATTGATGACCAATGTTCTTTTCAAGGAATTGATGTAAGCCCCTTTTTAACTCCCGATAACACCATATGGACTGCCAATACTGGCAATCCTACTAATTGTGACATCAGTGATCCTTTGAACACTTTGCCTTGGATTCAGCCATTGATTGACCAACAATTCACTGATTGTACTTGTGATTATGAACTGCGCTATGTCTGTTTCAATGGGGACGATTTGTTTATGTTTGTCCCTACTAGTCCCAATTGTGCCGATGTTCAAACCTTTGTTTATGATGTCAATGGCGATTTGCTTTGTATAGATGGCGGTTTTACAGGTGGCACCTGTTTTGGGATGTTCCCCAATTTGTTTGACGATAGCGAATTGGTTGAGGTACTTTGGGCTTGCCAAGACCAAGAGCCTTGTTTGTGTCCTGCTGTTATCATTCCTGTTTGTGGGGTAGATGGCATTACTTACAACAACGAATGTGAAGCGGCTTGTGCAGGGGTTGAGATTGCTTATGATGGTAATTGCAATGCCAATGAGCCTTGTAATGTAACAGATATAAGCGAAATACCTTGGTTGACCGACTTTATCAATGTTTCTTGCTTGGGTGCTGTGTATACCTTCAACATAAATGGACAAGGTGTCGTTTATGCTGAAACCATTGAATGTGGTATTTCAGACATTGGCAATATTTTGTTTACTTGCAATGGTGATTTTATTTGCAACAATGGTGGCTTTACTGCTCCTCAAGATCAATGTTCTTCACAAGACATTGATGTTGCTCCATTTTTGACGCCTGACAATATCATTTGGGAAGCGGATAATATTCCTGAAGAATGTTTGTTGGACATCAAAATTCATTTGCAAGGTGCTTATGCTCCTGCTGATGGTTTGATGCGAGATGATTTGCGTAACAAATTTCTTATTCCCAAATCAGAGCCTTATAGCAATTTAGCAGACTTTACACACATTGGTGGTGGTGGCGAAACCGCTCAAAGTGGTGTATTCGGTCTAAGTGGTAATGACGCAGTTGTAGATTGGGTCTATATTGAAGTTAGAGATGCTTTGACCTATGCTGTTGTGGCTACTCGTGCAGCATTCTTGCAAAGAGATGGTGATGTAGTAGATGTAGATGGTCATTCTGCTGTTTCTTGTAGTATTCCCAGTGGCGACTATTATGTATCGGTAAAACACCGCAACCATTTGGGTGCTATGTCAGGTAATCCAGTTTCTCTATCTGGCAACACCATTACTTTGGTAGATTTTAATACCATACCTACTTGGGGTGACTATGCTTTGGCAGACATAGGCAATGGTAAGAAAGCACTCTGGTGTGGTCATACCGAGGGACAAAAACAAGTGACTTTCCAAGGACCTAAAAACAATCCAAACGATGTATTTTTTGCAACCGTTTCGGCTCCTGATAATACTGATGTATTGGCAAATTACATTTACAATGGTGTCTATTTGTCTGAGGATGTTGATATGAATGGTGAAGTCATTTATCAAGGTCCCAATACGGATGTCAATATCATCTTTTTTACTGTTTTGTCACATCCCGACAATTTGGCGAATCCGCAGGTCAATTACATCATTTATGAGCAGATGCCGTAGATAAATTCAAAATTTAAGATTCAAAATTCCCTTGGGGGAATGAACTTATTTAAAGCCACTGTATTAAATACTCTGTAAAGTAAATTTCTTAATATTTTGACTATGCCTTTTCGT
>JAHDIA010000535.1 GCA_020631035.1 Chitinophagales bacterium
AAGGAGGGCGAGGAGTAAAAACGGATGGCGGGGAGACACCATCGGACGAAGCCCTCAACGTTCCGTCCAATTCAATTAATTATTAAATCATAAACTTCGTTCTTTTCCAATTTTTGCTAAAGAACCTAAAATTTAAATACAATGCTAAGTAGAATCCGAACTTTCACACAGACACCAATGAATTTTATTTTTGGGAAAGAGATAAGTAAAGCGAAATAAATAAATTGAACCATTTGACTTGATATTTTCCAATCTTCTGTGTCAAAAATGCTCGCCCTAGCCCTGCTAGGACTGTGCTTTTTTCCTTGAATCTTGAAAAATCTCTACTTCAAATTTTGGTCCACCTTATTTTTTCCACTTTACTAAGTAAATAAATGATTCCATTTATTTTCTCCACTTTCCCTGTCAAGATTAAAAGCATAAGGCTATGGGAAATCATAGGAGCAATCGCCTTAGTAGAAAGGAGCGATTAGAGAAAATAAAACAAGCAGAAAAAAGAGAGCGAAAGTTGCAAGCTGCTCTCAAGAAAAAAAAGACTTGTAAAAATAAATCAATTGCCGATGTTATTGAGCAGTTGTATACTGGCAAGTTGACTCAACACCATAAAAAAGTAAATTACAACTATATTTTGAGTACCATTTGCTGTTGTTTTGATGAGCTTAGATTTACAACAAATACAAACAAATGTAAACTCTTTAGAGACATTCTATTGCACTTGGACAAAAACAAATGTTATAGACTTTTAGAGGATACCGATTACATTCGTGCCATTGCGAAAATGGCTTATTACGATACTTGGTTTTTGCGTCCTGTAGAGGATTGGCAGAAAAAGTCGCACAATATGTACCGACAATTCAGTTCTCTTTTACGTCATTTTTTCTGTAAATATAGAGTGCCTTCATTTCTTGAACAGGTGTGGTTTCAGAACAATCATACTCGTCATAGATGGTACTTGAATGTTGGCATTGGAAAAAACATTCGCAAGTGTGGAAACATACCCATTCATATGACGAAGAAGATGGCGCACTACTTTATGAAAGCGCCTCAAAAACTGGAACTGGATCAAGCCATACGCTATGGACAAGTATTGGGAATGGGTGGCACCCTTCATACGACCTATCAAATCATTAACAGTCCTTTGGGAAACAATGATTTTTTAAGAGAAGACTTCTGGGAAAAAGTTATTTTATTTTTCAGCAATGCTTCAACATTGGCAACAGACAAGATGTACAAAATCATTGAATACCTAGACTATGCCAGTGGAGAGGATAACAATTACAGCATCAAGGGACGCAATATTCAGTCTTTGTTGCGTGACTACAATGAGTGGTATATCACAAGCAAAAAGGAAGAAGCCAATCAACACAAATCTTGGGAAGCTTCGGGTATTGGAGGCTTTTATAAAACGATTGAGCAAGAGGATGGTGAGTTGGTATATGACTTAAAAGAGTTGTTGACTGCCAAGGAGCTTTTTCAGGAGGGACGCCGTATGAAACATTGTGTGGGAACCTATGCTGAATATTGTGCCGAAAAAAATGGTGCCATTTTTTCTTTAAAACACATAGACAAATGTGGGGTTGAGAAAAGGCTTGCGACCATTCAAGTAAATTTAAGAACCAAAACTATTGTACAGGCTAAATACAAATGCAATGCGTCTATTCCTCCAAACGCCAAACGCATTTTGGTAGAATGGGCTAAAAAAGAAAATTTAAAAATCCGTCATTGGATATAAAAACAGAGACCTTGCGTGCAAGGTATTTACACTAAACAGAGACCTTGCACGCAAGGTTTTTACATATAATCATAAAATTCAAATACAATGCTAAGTATAAATCGAAATTTAAAATCAATGCCAATGAATTTTATTTTCAGGAAAGTGGATAGAACAAGTAAATTTACTTTCTACACTTTCCCTATCAAGACTTTTAAAACCATAAGATCATGGGAAATTATAAAAGCAATCGTACAAAAAAAGCTGAACGCTTAGAACGATTAAAAAGAAAGGAACAAAGAGAGCAACGCTTGCAGGCCGCTCTTAAACAAAAAAAACATTGCAAGAAAAAATCAATGAGCACCATCATTGAGCAATTGTTTGATCGCAAACTTACAAAAAGCGACGTACATGGCAATCCTATTTTGTACACCATTTACAATTGCTTTGCCGCCCTCAGTGTCACCCGAAATATGCGGAGGCGTCGGCTATTTAAAAATATATTATTGCATTTGAATGACAAGAAATGCTACAAACTTTTACAAGACACCACTTATATTCGTGCCATTGCCAAAATGGCTAGCTATGATACTTGGGTATTGCGCCCTATAGAGGATTGGCAGCGAAATTCTCACAATATGTACAAGCAGTTTGCCTCGCTTTTGCGTCACTGTTTCTGTCAATATGAAGTGCCTTTGTTGCTTGACAAGGTATGGTTTCAAAACGATCACGTTCGCCATTTGTGGTATTTGAATGTGGGTATTGGCAAGAACATCCGCAAATGTAACGGCCTCCCTATTAATATGACCAAAAAGATTGCACACAACTTTATGCACGCCCCTGAAAAATTGGAGTTGGACGAGGCATTGCGTTATGGGCAAGTATTGGGAATGGGTGGTACGCCTTATACTGCCAAACAAATCATTGCCAGTCGCTTGGGTCGGAATAATTTTAGAAAGGAAGAATTCTGGGAAAAAGTTGTTTTGTTTTTTACCAATGTCTCTATGTTGGCAAGTGAGAAAATGCACGAAATCATTGACTATTTGGATTACGCTCGCCGCCAAGACAATGATTACAGCATCAAGGGACGCAACATCGACTCTTTGTTGCGTGCTTCAGATGAATGGCATGCGGAGACGCAAAAGGAAAAAGCCAATCAATATAAAATTTGGGAGCCTTGTGGTGTTCAGGAATTTCATAAGAAGGAAGGCAAAAAAGAAGAACGCCAAACCATCTATGAAATTATTGAATTGTTGACCTATAAGTCTTTGCAACAAGAGGGGCGTCGGATGAGACACTGTGTGGGTTCTTATGCCTACGATTGTGCCAAAAAACGTTGTAGCATTTTCTCTTTGCGTTACATCAATCATTTTGGTTTGGAGCAAGCCTTGGCTACCATTGAGGTCAATTTGAAAAGTATGACCATTGTACAAACCAAATATAAATGTAATGCAGCAATCAATCCCAAGGCGAAGTTGGTTATTCAACAATGGGCTAGAAAGGAGAAGTTGAAAATTAGTTCGTGGGTATTGAAGTATGATATGAGGTGAAGATTGATGTTTAAAGATTGATTTTGAATGTTGTATTCGTTTACACCGTAGTAGATGTGAGGCATTGTGTTTCGGATAGACGCACAGTCGTGCGTTGCTACGGTGTTTTTTTGTAAATTTGCACCTATAAATACCAATTATGCAAATAAAAGCAAATTTAATAGATATTAAGGCAAAGGAAATTTATCCTGCCAAAATTACAATTGACAATGGGCGCATTGCTCAAATTGAGCGTACAAGCGAAACGGTCGAAAATTATGTATTGCCTGGTTTTGTGGATGCTCACGTTCACATCGAAAGTTCGATGTTAGTTCCGACAGAGTTTGCAAGAATGGCTGTGGTACACGGAACGATTGGAACGGTTTCGGACCCGCACGAAATTGGCAATGTCCTAGGAGTTGAAGGGGTGGAGTTTATGATTGAAAATGGAAAGCGTGTGCCTTTTAAATTTTATTTTGGTGCGCCTTCTTGTGTGCCTGCAACGACTTTTGAAACGGCAGGGGCGGTGATTGATGTGGCAGATGTGGACTATCTTTTGCAAAAGGAGGAAATTAAGTATTTGGCAGAAATGATGAATTGGCCTGGGGTGCTGTTTAAGGATGAAACGGTTTATGCGAAATTGGATTTGGCAAAAAAATACAATAAGCCGATTGATGGACATGCACCTGGTTTGAAAGGGGAACAAGCGGAACAATACATTGCGGCAGGCATCAGTACCGACCACGAATGTTTTACGGCAGAGGAGGCATTGGATAAATTGAAGTTTGGGATGAAGATTTTGATTCGGGAAGGCAGTGCGGCGAAAAACTTTGAGGCTTTGATTGATTTGTTGCCCGAACATTATGAACGAATGATGTTTTGCTCGGATGACAAACATCCCGATAGTTTGGAGTTGGGTCATATTGATGCTTTGATTAAGCGTGCCTTGGCGAAAGGAATGGATTTGTTTAAAATTTTGCAGGTGGCGTGTATCAATCCTGTGGAGCATTATGGCTTGGATATTGGTTTGTTGCGGAAGGGGGATGCTGCGGATTTTGTGGTGATTGATGATCCTAGTAAATTTAATATTTTACAAACTTATATCAATGGGGAATTGGTGGCGGAAAAGGGCGAGAGTCGCTTGCCTCACTACCCTAGTGAGCATCCGAATAAATTTAATACTTCGCCTAAAATGCCTGAGCAATTTGCGGTTAAAAATGAAAGTGAGATCATAGATGTGATTGAGGCGATTGATGGGGAATTGATTACAAATAGATTGCGTTTAAATGCCAAAGTAGAAAATGGATTGACGGTTTCGGATGTGGATAATGATGTTCTAAAAATCACGGTGGTCAATCGTTATAATGATGTGGAACCTGCTGTTGCTTTTATCAAAAATTTTGGATTGAAGCGTGGGGCGATTGCGTCT
>JAHDIA010000536.1 GCA_020631035.1 Chitinophagales bacterium
GAGATGGTATTTCGCCTTCCAATGATTTTTGTGCCAATGCTTATACTTTGGACAATACTTATCAAATGCCTGTTGTTTTAGTGGCAAACAATTATGATGCAACTTCAGGACCTGGTGACAATACTTGTGACCCAGATCCTAGCGATGTATCAGGTCAGTTTACATTGGAAACAACTGTTTATTTTGAATACTGTACAGGTGCCGATCCTGGTTTGTACCAAGGACACGGTATCCTCAATGTAGAAAATTGTATTCGCCCTGCTGGTGGAGGATTGGGAGAAACTGCTCTCTTGACAGGAACTTGTGGTAATTTCACTCCTGTATCTTTCGCTATTGGTGAACAGTTGCCCGCAAATACTTGCTTTACCTTTATGGTAGACGGACTCAATGGGGATGAATGTCAATTCCAACCCTATTTTGATGAAAGTCCACCACCAACTTGTGATCCCATATTTACTGGTGATGCAGAGTCATTTTGGCTAGAAGCACCCGATTGTGGATTTTTTGGTACTTGGTCGGCTGGGGTAGATTGGGGTACTTTTACAACTTCTGATCCTTGTGTTACTTGTGTAGGGGCGAATTGTGCAGTCAACATTACCACTGATTTTCAATTGGTCTATGTTCCAACAACCGATGGAGTAATCGCTCCATTTGATGCTTGTGCTGGTGCTGGGACAGACTTAGTAGCGAATGATTTTGACAATCTACCTGCACATTCAGGAGGATGCGATATTGAGTGGTACACCATTAAATATAGAGTAACGGGTTCTTCACCCAATGCTGATTGTGTTTGTGATGCTTATTGTTTTGAGTCGCCAGCAGCCAACTTTCCAGTATTTCCTGATTATTTCAATTCTGCATTTGCAGATATTATTATAACACCAGGTACTTGTAATACAGATGGGAGCTATACCCAAACAGATATTCAAGTCGGTGCTGGTAGCTCTTGTGACGGAGTCGTTACAGTTGCCAACTCAATCATTCAACCTGACCCTGGTTGTGGCAATCCAACTGGCGAAGATTTATTGATCGTAGAATTGGCTATTACACCTGCTGATTTTCCAGCCTCTTGTGGTGCTGCAGTAGCTGGAACCTTTAGTCTAAGCAGCATTACTTGTGCTTGCCCCGTCACTTGTGGAGCAACTTACGATTTTCTAGTAGATCCTTTTTGTAGTGGTGGTACTCCTTTCTTTGACTTACAAGCTGGTTGTACAGCAGAGGTTAATCCCGATACTGGTAGACCCTATGTGGATTTCGATTGGTATGTATATGCCCCAGGAGGAGTGCCACAAGAAGCACCTGCTGCTTACGACCCACTACCTGCAACAGACGACAATTTCCCTGTAAACAATACCGATTTATTGTTAGAAGGATCAGAGACAGCTTGTTCAGATGTGGCAGGTTCCAATACAGTGACCAACAATACTTGTGAGCCAATAACCATTACTTATTATATGCTTCCTTGGGACCGTCAGTTTGATTCAGATGGTGATTTGTCTTTTGGAGAATACTATGTTGGAGCCGATGCTTGTGCCCCCTTGCGTTTTGATGTACTGGTTTATCCCGAAGATTTTGTAGCAGTCGAAACGGCTGGAAATTGTGGACCAGCAATGGTCGAAATCCAAGCAGCCGATGGCTCAGTTTGTCCTCCTCAAAATGGCGAACCTCTTACAGGTGCAACTACTACTGATTTGGGCTGTGGGATGGTAGACAATCAAACATTTAGTTATACTTTTGATTATTTTACAGGAACACCTTGTCCACAAACCATTATGGGAGATATTGCATCTACTTGTTTTGGTACTTGTGTGCCTGTAGCTGAATGTGCTACTTATGATTTGTCTATGGCAAGCGATGCGTGTTCTAATCGAAATTTTGTAGTAACAGTACCTATGATAGATTGCCCTGGTACTTTTGAGTTTGATGCAACATTTAGTTATACTGGAGTTAATAGTGATATTACGTGGGAAATTCTTAATGGTATGGGAGTAGCTGTAGCAATGGGCAATGGAGCGGGAATTCCTGCACAGTCACTAGCGACCCTTGATGGTCCTTACACTTTAAATATTACAGATAATAATGTAGCATTTACCCTTAATTTGAATGACCAAGTAGCTCCAGGAACATATTTCTTGAGTAATGTAGAAACCATTAGTTTATCAGATATCTTGGTTACACAGCCTTTTTATGATTTGACGGTAAATTGGTATGCTAATGGAGTATTGGAAAGCACATCTGCGAATGTGCCTTGTAATAACTTTAGTTATGCTTATGTACTTACTACTACCAATACTTGTGAGCCAGAACCACAGAGTGTTGCTTATGAAATTATATGCAATGATGGAGTGCCTACAACAGTTGCTACACAAGTAATAGATGTTTTAGTTTATCCAACACCTCCAACTGTTCCTACTGATTTGGTTAGTATCACAATTGATTGTGAAAATAGTGGACCCATCATCAGTTTTTTAGATGATTGTTCTAGTTCGACAGTATCAGTCAATGAGTTGACACCGCCTGTTTGTGGCTTGGATGGCACAGCAGAATATGAAGTTGTTTATGATGTGGGAATCAATGCTCCTTCTTGTTGTGAAACGGCTGGTCCAACAACTCCCTTTGTTGATAGTGGAGCTTTTAGTGGTCCAGTTACAGGGAATCAGTTTGGTGGTACAGATAATGCAGCAGTTTTAGATTGGGATGCTACAGGTATGGGAGCTGGAAATGCTACTTCATTGACTTTAGATGTGACTGTGGGCAATCTTAGCTTTGATGGAATTACGGACTGTAATGATACCAGATTGTGGATGACTATTTACCAAAATGGCATTATTGTATATGACCAATTAGAAGGTTCTGGTTGGAATCAGCCTGGTGTTAGCCTTGATTTAACAACTTTTGGTAGTTATACAGAAAATGATGAGATAACAGTCGCTGTATATCCTGTTTGTTTAAATGATGAAGATTTTAATGATGGAACTTGTGGAAATGCTGTAGAAGGTTGTTGGTCTGCTGATGTTACTGCTGATATTAGTATAACTTACGAGTTAATGGTAGGAACCCCAGTAGAATGTACTTTTGTAGACAATACCTTAGACATTCCTTATGTATGCTCTCAAGCTTGTCCTATACCCTCCATCAATGACCAAACCGTTCCTGTTTGTAGTGGCGAATTGACAACTGAAATCACCGATTGGGAAACAATGACAGCCAATCTTAATCCCGCAAGTGACCCAGATGGAACTTTTACTGATTTTGCAGTAACAACAACAGATTTAGGAGCAACAACCATCACTACACCTGATGGTACAAGACCCACAGGAACTTTTGCAGGACCTTGTGGTAGCGAAAATCAATTCCTCTACGCTTATATTGGTTGCGATGTTGACTGCGATGGCATTACAGATTCTTACATCAAAGCAGGAACCCTGACTTTGACAGTCTACGCACCACCACAAGCTCCAACCGAAATTGTAAGAGACGATGCCACTTGTAATTACTCTGTCACTTTTGCTTGTCCAACCGACACTGAAGGAACAACAATGCAAGATGGAAGTATGGAAGTGCCTTCTTATGGAGGTGCAACAGTAGATGTTGAGGTGGTAACAGAAGGTGGTTGTACACAGACTTTCCAATTAACAAAACCACCTTGCCCAATTTGTGGCAATGTCATCACTCCAGCAAGTGGGACACAAATATTCTGTGAAGACAGTGTAACACCTGATTTATCTGATGCGACAACAGGCTTTGTCGGAGGTGTTGGTGATTTGACTACCACCCTTATGTGGTATTTAGATCAAACAACTGATATGTCTACAACTGCTCCAACTATGCCTTATACAGGAGTGGCAGATTTGAATACACCAGCAGACAACTGTACACCTGCTATGACTACATTATATGCCTACTATGTTTGTGATAGAAATGGAGATGGATCAGAATTTTTGTACTTGGATGCAGGTTCTATAGACATTACCATTTATCCGATTCCACCATTAGCTGTTGAAGCAAATGACCCTGCTTGTGCCTTAGAGGTTATGACCCCTGTATGTGGTGGAGCAGTAACCATCGAATATTCTGATAATGGCGGATTATCTTGGACTGCTGGTACTGCTGTTGGTGGTATGTTGGCAAATGGTGATCAAGCAATGTTCCGTATCTATTGGCCCAATGGTCCAGTAGATGGAAATGGGGACCCACTTTGTGTGAGTGAACTAACTGTAACAGCCGAAAATTGTGCTACTTGTCCAACAACTGTACCTATCAATGGAATGCCAGCAGAGGTGTGTGCTTCTGGAACAGCAGAAGTAGCTGCTTGGAAAACTATGTTGGAAGCAACAGACGGAACGGGAGCAATTACAACTCCTGCTATTGCACCAGCAACGACCTCTATTGTGTATTCTGCTACAACTGGCTATACCGAACTTGATTTACCCACAAGTACTTGGGATGCCGAACCCAACGCTACTTATGATGGGGATAATTGTAATGTAGAAGCAGAAACAACCTATGCTTATGTATTGTGTGACCTAGATGGTGACCCTGCTACTACTGATGATATTACTGTTTCAGCTGTAGGTTCACTAAGCTTGACCATCTATCCAGATATATCAGCCAATACAATTACTGTAACCAACGATGGAGCTTGTGG
>JAHDIA010000537.1 GCA_020631035.1 Chitinophagales bacterium
GCCACCAATATTGCCTATCCCAGAGCTGCAGTAAGTGGAGGTGGTCTGTCTTTTGAATCTTTGATGGCGCACGAATTTGCTCACAATTGGTGGGGCAATTTGGTTACCTGCCGTACTGCCGACGATATGTGGATCAATGAGGGGTGGGCGTCTTATTGTGAGAGAATATTTTTTGAGGGCGTATATGGCAAAGACCGCTACAATTCAGAAGTTCGCAGCAATCACAAAGATGTGGTTTTGTATACCAATCATAGAGACCAAGGTTTTCATCCTGTATCGGGTGTGCCTTTTGACTATACTTATGGAGCGACTGTCTACAATAAAGGAGCTGATGTGATTCACAGTATGCGAGCCTATATGGGAGACGAACTCTTTTTCGATTGTACCAAGGCATTTTTGACCGCCAATTCGTTCAAAGATGTGAATAGTGAAGAGTTTGAAGCCTTTTTGACAGAGTGTAGTGGTATTGAGATGAGTGATTATTTTGATGCTTGGATTTTTAATCCTGGTTTTACCCATTTTTCAATAGACTCTATGCAAGTAGTCGAAAACGAAATAGGAGATGTTTATGCCAGCGTATATATTCGTCAGCGTTTGTATGCTGCTCCTGATTATTACGACAATGTACCTTTAGAGATTACCTTTTTGGACCATGAATTGAATGCTTCTACACACCGCTTTAAAATGAGTGGAGGTGGCGGTAACTTAGTCATTGAATTACCCTTTGAGCCAGTCCTGGCTTTTTTGGATATGGACGAAAAAATCAGCGATGCCATAATGGACCAAGATTATTGGGTGTCAGAAACAGGGAAAAACAATTTTACCTATGCCTCTTTTGAATTGGATGTAAATGAGCTTGAAGACAGTGTGTGGGTGAGGGTAGAACACAATATTGTGATGCCCGACCGTGCCTTGGAAGAGGGGAGTGAATTGATATTATCAGAAAAACATTATTGGAAGGTCGATTGGTTGGTGCCCAATGATGCAAGCATCCAAACAGCTGCTTATTTTAACTACAATGGTAGCCCTGCCATCAATGGCAATTATGGCAATAACGCATATTTGGATGAAGATTTGTTTTCCATTCCTGACGAAGATAGTTTGTATTTGATGTATCGCCCCAATACTGCCCACAATTGGACAGAGGCGGAAAATTATGAGGTTTTGACCTCTAGTTTGACCCAAGATAGAAAGGGCAGAATCCGTATCGAAAATTTAATACCTGGAGAGTATGCCTTTGCTATAAATGATCCCAATAGAGTGGATACTTTGGAAACGGTTCCTGTGGAGTATGTGTTTATTGAAGAGGAATTGCCAATGGACACAATGGTCGTAGAAGTGGATACTTTCCCAAATGTATTTGCGGAATTGGGGACGAGGTGGACGTATGAAAGAGGGATTGCTGGACCAACAGTAGATGGTACACTGTATATTTATGAAGCCTGTCAAGATACATTGATTGATGGTAAGCTGTGCAATATCGTAGTTTGGGAAACCTTTAGTACTATTGATGATGAAAACTGTCAAGCGAGTGAAATATTTTACAATGAAGGAGCCAAAACCTATATTTATCGAAACAATGCTTTTCATTTGTTATTTGATTTTGCAGCAGAAGCAGGGGATACCATCAATGTATTTGATGAGCCATTTATAGGCTTTTTTACTGAGGAAACAGGGAATGCCCAAGATTCGCTTCAGCAGTTTAGCTATGTGGTGGATGCCATTGATTCTATAGAAATACAAGGCAAAAAATATCTTCGACAACAAACTACGTCTATAGGTGATTGGATTTTTTCTGATGATATAATTTATCCTTTTGGAATCTTTGCCTTTGCACCTCTTGGTTGGAACAATGCTAATGAATTACCAGCAATTGACGACAATGATTTGATTTGTTTTAAAAACAGTGAAGAAGATATTTACTTTGGAAGTGAGTATAGAGATTGTGAAGGCGTGCTTTTGGGAATTGGTGAATTAAATCTAGACATTCAAATCTATCCCAATCCCACCAGTGGCAGATTGAACATTGAATGGGACGTAACACAAAACCTACAAAACATCCAAATCATTGATGCCACAGGTCGGCTTATTCAGACCATAGAGGTGTCCAATACAGAACGGACTCAAATGACCATAGAGAACTTGGCAGAAGGTACCTATTTTGTCCGTTTGCTGGATGATTTGGGGAATGCTAGGGTGGAGAAATTTACTGTAATGAAATAAAAAGATTAGGACGGAACGTTGGGGGCATTCGTTTGTCCCGATTTTATCGGGATCCCCGCTATCCACTTTTGCATGGCAACCGCTCCTATCGGGCGTATTTGGCATGCTCAATCCTCCGTCGCTTCTCATCAAATTTAAATCTATTCGGGAACTTAAATCTCACCTCCCAAGTTGATATTATAAAACAACAACGATGGGATTTGTGATTTCAAGACAGATTAGTTACAACAACAACCGAAAGATTTTAAAGAAAGAAAATTACTTTGAATCTAAAAGTAAAGGGACCCACAATGGTCTCTACAAAAATGTCAAAGCCTGTGACAGTTTGCTAGAAAGGTTTGAGAAACAGGCAGACTTCAATGCCCACCAAAAAGACTTATACAAGCAAAAAGCCATTCCTATTACAATAGCAATTGGAGTTGTTTCCATTTTTTTGTGGTTTGTTTTGAACTTGATTTAAATCAATAAACATGGGGTTTTCTGATAATGGACAAAGTAGTCTAAACAACAACCGACAACTCATTAACAAACGCCCAAACTACATTGAGCGCAAAAGTGAGGAAAGAAACGTGGGCTTGTATGATAAGGTCAAAGCTTATGACAGTCTAGTTGAACAAATCGACAAAAAAGCCAATTTTGATTCTGAAAGAAAAGAAAACTTTCTACAAGCTTATATTCCAATTGTCACCATTTTTCTCATCATCGTCTTTGTTTTTTGTTTCATTTATCACTAAAAAGTAACTTATGGGTTTTCAATCTTATGGTGTACAACTTACCAATTACAATAAGAGTTTATTGACCAAGCGATCTTCAGCTTTTGAGAAATACAAAGAAGGAATAGAGGAAGGAGCCTACAAAAATGTTCAAAAATATGACAAAGTATCTGACAGGTTGAAGGAACTGGAAGACTTTGAGCAGGAGCGCAAAAAACTTCGCCAAAAGTATTTGTTCCCAATTCTTGGAGTATGCATTGTGTTGATTGTATCTTTTTGTATTGTATATGCTTGAATTACTCTATACATTTTGTAGATTTAGACCGCCAAACTTAAATCCTTAAATAGAGATAGGTTTCCTGAGCTTGTCGAAGGAAACTTGCAATAATATTAAGCAAATGAACACTATTCAAAACTACATTTTTGATTTAGACGGTACACTCTGGGACAGCATTCCCGCAGTAGTGGTCGGTTGGAACAAAGCACTAGACAAATTCAATTATTCCCATTGGAAAATCACCACTGAAGAGGTGTACCCATATGTAGGCAAATCACAAGTTGAAATATTTGCCCAATTATTTCCAGATTTACCAGCGGAACAATTGACTGCCTTTCGTGCAAAATGTGATGAATACCAAGCCACGGCCATACAAACAATGGGAGGCGAAATATACGAGGGGGTAGAAAATACACTCGCAACACTCCACCAACAAAACAAGCAACTATTCATTGTCAGCAATTGCGAAGCGGGTTATATCGAACTATTCTTGGATCAATTTCCACATCCAGAATGGATCAAGGACCACGAATGTTGGGGCAATACAGGCAAACCCAAAAGCGACAACATAGAATCAGTAATAGAACGCAACCAGCTCAATAAGTCCGAAAGCATTTATATTGGAGATACAGAAGGCGACCATAAAGCAAGTCAAAGGGCGGGCTTGGATTTTGTGTTTGCCAGCTATGGCTTTGGGGCAGTAGATGCCAAAATTCCTACAATCAATGCGATTAAAGACCTATTGGTGTTGTCATAACTCATTCTTTTGTTTAATTTTAGGAACTATCTCTCTTATTCTTGTTTTGAACACCTAAAGGATCTAAACCTACATTATGAATTTAAGAATTTACTTTTTAAAACACTTCAATAAATACCTCAAAGAGTCTTACCCATTCTTAACGGTGATGATTCTAGTAGATTTGCTACCACTAATGGCAGTGCTTTGGTGGGGATGGTCTGCTATGGAAGCCATCTATTTATATACCTTAGAGACCATCATTTTGCTGTGGATTAGCTTGCGAAAAATGTGGCGTTCTCATTATACCTTTGCATTCTTTGCCAGTCAAGCCAGAAGTGTAGCCAATAGCGTCAGCAAGCGTACCCCCAAAATGATGAAAATGGGTTTTAAAATGCCCACTTTTTCTTGGATGTCTAAAGGAGCTAGGGGGATGTTCTATGTGTCTTTTATCCTATTTTGGATTCCCTTGATATTCCTACAATTGCTGATCATATCGACCATATCTGGAGAGGGCTTTGGGGTTTGGGGATTTCTAAAACACAATCCTGGAAACTTGAACTTAGGTTTTGTTTCTTTTAACTTAATGTATGTTTTTATAGGACTCTTATTCCTAGAACACACCTACGCTTACCGAAATAAATTTCTCAAAAACAAAGAATACGAAAACACAGGACTCATCAATGAGG
>JAHDIA010000538.1:0-2154 GCA_020631035.1 Chitinophagales bacterium
GTCTTTGGGGGATTGAGAGTTGATTTTGTAGTTGAGTTAATCAACTTAATTAGATAATTACAATGATGGGGCAACGTCTGTCTTTTTTGGCTACATTCACTCAGGTTAGCCAACGCATATTTCATCGGGATACAAGGGCTTGTCTACCCGCTCATCCTGCGCTTCTATATTGTTTTTTTTATAGAGCGAAAGCATTTTAAAATCATTGCCTCGCAAGAGGGGAGGCATGCGCATAAATTTGAGGTGTTGGATGGGAATTGGTAGAGGAGAAAATAGTGCCATTGTTTTTGGGAGGGATTTAAAATTCAAGATTTTGTAATTGGGATGATTGGTAGAGACAAGGCATGCCTTGTCTGTATGGGGATAGGATAGTGTATTAAAAATGTAGGTAGAGACAAGGCATGCATTGTCTGTGCGAAAATTGGGCGGAAGAAAAGAAGCAGGGCGTGAAGCGGGTGGAGGAATTTTGAGACGGAGGGCGAAGAGAGGCGATGTTTATACTGGATAGTAGTGGATATGGCGGCATTGTATTCGTGGTGGTGTTGCTTTTGTGGTATGTGTGTGGAGACATTGCGTGCAAGGTCTGTATTGCGTGGCAGTGAATCCATATTTTTCCCCGATGCCGCCATAGGAGCGGATAGCCAGGAGTCTCCTTCATTTATGGGTGTAGCGTTCTATACAAATAAAAAGAGAAATTAAATTTTGTATCAAGAAAATATGACATTTTTGCTAGGTGTTGTTCCTACAAAAATGTCATATTTTTTCCAGATTTTATTCATCCTTCAAAGGTGGATATTTCATTCTTAAGCTTTTCATTTTTTCGTAAACGACCTTGGCGACAAAATATTCTTTGTACCAGTTTTCGTCGGAGGGTACGATGTGCCAAGGAATGTCGGGACCACAATTGTTGATACAGTCTTCGTAAGCTTTCATATAGGCAGCCCAATGCTCTCGCTCTTTGAAGTCGTTGGGGTTGTGCTTCCAGAATTTGTGCGGCATTGTTTTGCGCTCGTTGAGGCGGACCAGTTGTTCCTCAGGTGAAACGTATAAAAAGAATTTGAGAATATGGGTGTTGTTGGATTGTAAAAGTGCCTCAAAATTGTTGATGTGTTCAAAGCGTTGTTTGACCACTTTGGGCGTAATCCATTTGTGAACTCTTTGGATGAGGACATCCTCGTAATGCGAACGGTTGAAGATTTGAATGATGCCTTTGGAGGGGGCAACTTTGTGAACCCTCCATAAAAAGTCATGTGAAAATTCTTCGTCTGTTGGCTTTTTAAAGGAGTGTACCCGACAGCCTGCTGGATTGATTTTTCCGAAGACCTTACGGGTAATTCCATCTTTTCCACTGGCATCCATTCCTTGAAGTACAACAAGTAAGCTGTGCTTACGCTCGGCATACATCAGTCGCTGTAAATCTCGGATTTCTTCTACGTATTTGGCTTCAAGCTTTTTGGCTTTGTCCTTTTCAATATCCTTGGGCGGCTTGGTCGAAATTTTGGATAATTTTATTTTTGCCATTGTATTATTTTTGGTGTACTGGTTTCTGCTGTGGGCAGAAACCAGCAGTATTTTGAAAATTAGTTTGTTTTGTTTTATAACGGGAGGGTAAAGTTAATGTTTCTTTGTATTTTCTTGTTCTTTGTCTTGATACAAAGAAGCAAAAATCAAATCTTGGTGGTGTTTTCTCTGTTCTTTGTCTTGATACAAAGAAGCAAAAATCAAATCTTGGTGGTGTTTTCTCTGTTCTTTGTCTTGATACAAAGAAGCAAAAATCAAATCTTGTGGTTTTTTCCTAGTGTTTCTTTGTTCTTTGTCTTGATACAAAGAACCAAAGATCAAGACTGTATGCAAATTATTACGTTTTTCTGAATGAAAAATCCTAAAATGCCTAAACTCACCTCCTTCGTCGGCTCAAACAGTAGGCATTTCTTGACGGCTTTTTAATCCATAAAAACTAATTTGCATAAGGTCGGTCCTTTTAGATGATGGAGTGAGTATTTTCGGGTGTATTTTGATTTGAAAAAACTAATTTGTGTAAGGTCGGTCCTTTTTAAATTATTGGTATCTTAAAAGATCTATAAACTCACCTCCTTCGTCGGCTCAAACAGTAGGCATTTCTTGACGGCTTTTTAATCCATAAAAACTAATTTG
>JAHDIA010000538.1:2254-4635 GCA_020631035.1 Chitinophagales bacterium
GAAAAAACTAATTTGTGTAAGGTCGGTTCTTTTTATTAAGGACTAGAAACTATTTTGTGTAAGCTTGGTCCTTTTGATTAGCTTTGTGGGAGTAAATTTAAAACGAAAATAAATTTGATATGGAGGTATATTTGAAGGAGCTTTTTGGGGGGCAGGAATATTCTAGTAAATTTTTTTTGATTGCGGGTCCTTGTGCGATTGAGGGGCGATCCGTTTTGTTGGAGACGGCTCAGGCGATTAAGGAGATTTGTGGAGATTTGGAGATTCCCTTTGTTTTTAAATCGTCTTATCGGAAAGCGAATCGTAGTCGTTTGGATTCGTTTACGGGAATTGGGGATGAGAAAGCGATGGAGTATTTGGTGGAGGTCAAAAATACTTTGGATGTTCCAATTACGACGGATGTACATTCGGTACAGGAAGCGGAATGGGCGGGTGAGTTTGTGGATGTGATTCAGATTCCTGCTTTTTTGTGTCGGCAGACGGATTTGTTGGTGGCGGCTGCAAAGACGGGCAAAATTGTGAGCATTAAGAAGGGACAGTTTATGTCTCCACATTCGATGGGTTTTGCTTTGGAGAAGGTGAGGCAGTCGGGGAATCCCAAGGCGATGTTGATTGAGCGGGGAACGACTTTTGGTTATCAGAATTTGGTGGTGGACTTTACGGGCATTCCTGTGATGCGCAATTTTGGGGCTCCAGTAATTTTGGATTGTACCCACTCTTTGCAGCAACCCAATCAGACGAACGGGGTGACGGGTGGGCGACCTGCTTTGATTGAAACTTTGGCGAAGGCTGGTTTGGCGGTAGGCTGTGAGGGGCTGTTTGTTGAGACACATCCCAATCCGAGTGTGGCGAAATCGGATGGGGCGAATATGTTGCCTTTAGGGCAGTTGCGGGAGTTGTTGGAGGTTTTGAGGGGCGAGGAGCGAGGAGCGAGGAGCGAGGCGGAGTAGGATGTGTACTTTTGATTTTTGTTATTGGTGGTTTTTGATTTTGAAATGCTGACGCATTTTGGTCGATAGTCGATGGTCCGCAGTCGATGGTTTTCTTTGTGGTTTTTGGTTTTGTAATGCTGGCGCATTTTGGTCGATGGTCAATGGTTTGCCTGGTGGTTTGTGATTTTGATACCTTGCATCTTTTTTGTCTTGAACCATGATTTTCTTAATTTGTAGGATGGCTTGATGCTTAGTGTGCCATTTGTTTTTGTTTTGAGAGAATCGTTTGTTGGCACATAGATAGCTTTGATTTTTTTGAATGGGACGGAATGTTTTGGGCTTCGTTTGTGGGTGTGTCCCCGCTATCCGCTATTACTCCTCATATTGGGCGAATGCAATTCGCCCCTACTCGGGGTAACCGCTACTATCGGGCGTATGGGGGCATGTGGTGTGCCTTGTCGGTTCTTTTGTTCTCCGCTAGGGGCTGGGCTTCAGTGGATTAAATAAAAGTTAGGCTAAATGCAGAAATGTTTGGGAGATTGTTTACATTAGTGTTGTAATTTCATATTCTATAATAACACAGCCAAAGCCAAGTTATGCGTTTTAGACTACATTTGCGTCGATTGGGACGTTTTAATCAATTGCCAATTAACTATCAATATGAATTGTCTTCTTGGATATATAAGACCATCCAATATGCTGATCCTGTATTTTCGGATTGGTTGCACAAGAAGGGATATGTTGTAAAGGGCAAACAATTTAAGTTGTTTACTTTTGCGCAATTGCGTTTCCCGAATGGAACTTATATGGTTGAGCGAGATAGAATTGTGATGAAGGGAGAACATTGTCATTTAGATGTTTCGCTTTGTGTAGCTGAGGCGGCACAGCATTTTATTCTGGGGATTTTTAAAAAACAAAAATTTGGATTGGGGGATACCAAGAGTCAAGTAGATTTTGAAGTGGGACGCATTGAGCGATTGCCGAGTCCAGCCTGGGAAGAGGTGAACCACTTTTGGGCTTTGTCACCTATTTGTGTGGCAAGGGGAGAAAAGGGAGAGGATGGCAAATTGCGTCAACAATATCTTTCTCCCAATGATGAAAACTATGCCGATATGTTACAACAAAACTTGATTAAAAAGTGGATGGCGTTTCAGGGAGTGGAGGCTGGAAAGAGTGGAATGAGTCTAGGGACAGATGCTTTTATCTTCAATTGTTTGTCAAGCCCCAGATCGAAATTGGTAACCATTAAAGTAGGAACGCCCCAAGAGACGAAGGTCAGGGGCTATCTCTACGAATTTGAGTTGAGTGCCTCAAAGGAATTGTTGGACCTTGCCTACTTCTGTGGGCTGGGGGAGAAGAATAGTCAGGGGTTTGGGTGTTTGGGGTGGAGGAAAAGGGGAGATTATTAATAATAGCTTGAATTTTTATTATTGATTATCAGTGCTATAT
>JAHDIA010000539.1 GCA_020631035.1 Chitinophagales bacterium
AGTCGCTCTTACAAAAGTAACAATAAAAGCATTACCGTTTTAGACAATGTCAGTTTTGAGGTGGAGGCAGGTGAGGTTCTCTCCATTGTGGGACCGTCGGGAAGTGGTAAGACGACCCTTTTGGGCTTGTGTGCTGGATTGGACAATGCCAGTAGTGGTTCAGTGATACTCAATGGGGTGACTTTGGATGGATTGAGTGAGGATCAACGAGCCAAAATCCGCAACCAACATGTTGGTTTTATCTTCCAAAATTTCCAGCTTATTCCCACCTTGACTGCACTCGAAAATGTGATGGTGCCTCTTGAGTTACAAGGTGTATCTTCTCCTAGAAAAAAAGCGGAATACCTTATAGAAAGGGTAGGACTTAAAAAACGGGGAACACACTATCCAAGTCAATTGTCAGGAGGAGAGCAACAGCGTATTTCTTTGGCGCGTGCTTTCTCCAATGACCCAAAAATTCTATTTGCCGATGAACCCACAGGCAATTTGGACGATGCCACCAGTCAAATTGTAGAGGATTTGTTGTTTGAATTGAATAAAGAAAAAGGAACCACCCTCATTTTGGTGACCCACGATTTGGAATTGGCCCGCAAAACGCAGCGCATTATCCGCATCAAGGGTGGGCAGATTGCAGAGGATACTTATTTAGAGAAAGTGGTAGTGTAGGTTGAAATCATTGTACGCCACGAATGCACGAATGATAAGCAAATTGTGTTAATGCATAGCTCACAGCTTATGATTCACTATTATAGTATCCTTGTGGTAAAAAATAAAACAAAAAAAATTGAATCCAATTTGGTATATAAAAATGGCTTGGAGAGACAGTCGACGCAATAGAATGCGTTTGTTGTTGTTTATGTCCTCTATTATTTTAGGCATAGCTGCATTGGTTGCCTTAGACGGTTTTGACTCCAATTTGCGTCGCAACATCAATGATCAATCCAAAGAATTGTTGGGGGCAGACTTGGTTGTCAATACCAATGTTCCACTCAATGCAGAACAAGATAGTTTACTCAATACTTTTGAGGCAGAAAAATCAGCTCAGGCAGATTTTGCGTCTATGGTCTTGTTTCCTAAAACAGGGAATACTCGTTTGGTTAATGTCAAAGCACTTGAGGGTGATTTTCCCTATTTTGGTAAAATGGTGACAGAGCCAGCAGCAGCAGCACAGGAGTTTCGAACAGCACAAAAAGCAGTCGTTGATCGTACTTTGATGTTGCAGTTCAATGCCGAGGTAGGGGACAAGGTAAAAGTAGGAGAGTTAGAGTTTGAAATAGCTGGGAAACTCAAAAGTGTATCGGGACAAGCGGGAGTTGCTTCGACGGTTGCTCCTGCGGTTTACATCCCTAAACAATATTTAGAGCAAACCCAATTGATACAAATGGGAAGCCGTGCTGATTATAGTTATTATTTTAAATTGAACGATTCGGATAATATCAATCCGCTAATAGATAGGATGCGTCCAGAATTTAAAAAGCATGGATTTCGGTTTTCTACTGTAGAAGGTAGGCGAGAAAACATAGATGACGCTTTTGGTTTTGCGAATAAGTTTTTAAACTTGGTTGCCTTTATTGCATTGCTATTGGGTTGTGTAGGTGTGGCAAGTTCTGTACATGTTTACCTCAAAGGAAAAGAAAAAACGGTGGCAGTCTTGCGGTGTTTGGGGGTCAGTGGTTGGCAGGCATTCCTTATTTTTTTGATTCAAATTATGACGATGGGCTTCTTGGGTTCTGTCGTTGGGGCAATATTGGGAAGTTTGATTCAGATGTATCTGCCGACGGTCTTCCAGAGCTTTTTGCCAGTGGAGGTTCAGATGTATCTGGTGCCTTCGGCTATAGGAAAAGGTATATTGGTTGGTGTGGTTGTTTCGCTTTTGTTTGCCCTATTGCCCTTGCTGAAAATCCGCAAAATTCCCCCACTCAAAAGTTTACGAGTTTCAGCAACAAACCAAACGGGTTTTGATGCTTTGACAATATTGGTGTATGGTGTTATTGTGGCGGCTATTTTTGGCTTTGCCCTTTTGCAAACCAATGATGTAATGACGGCTCTGGCTTTTTGTGGATTCCTAGTAGTCGCCTTTTTGATTTTGACAGGTGTTTCTTATTTAATTATGTGGAGTATTCGCAAGTTTTTTCCTAGAGGTTTTTCCTATGTATTTCGTCAGGGCTTGTCCAATTTGTATCGTCCCAACAACCAAACCTTGGTTTTGATGGTTTGTATTGGGCTGGGTACGGCCTTGATTAGTACCTTGTTTTTTATACAAAGTTTGCTTTTGGGACAGGTTGAATTTGTAGGGCGAGACAATCAACCGAATATGATCGTATTTGACATTCAAAGTGATCAAATTGCCAATGTTACCCAAATGGCAGCAGAACAAGATTTGCCGATTTTACAACAAGTCCCCATTGTGACAATGAGTGTTGCGGAACTCAATGGACGGACTGTAGCGGATTTACGGGCAGATACGACCAATAGAAGAAGGGGATTGACCCGTGAGGCAAGGGTGACTTTTAGAGATTCATTGACAATTACAGAGCAGATTACTTCTGGTGAGTTTGTAGGGGAATACAATGCTGCTACAGACGATACCATTTTTATTTCGATAGCCGAGCGTTTCCAAAAAATGATGGACTTAAATTTAGGGGATGAATTGGTATTTGATGTACAAGGTACGCCTGTTAAAACGGTGGTGGGTAGTACCCGAAAAGTAGACTGGCAACGTATGGCTTCTAACTTCTTTATTGTCTTTCCCAAAGGGGTATTGGAAGAGGCACCACAATTTTATGTGATGGTGACACGGGTTCCCGACAATGCAGCATCGGCTAGGTTTCAGCAAAGTTTGGTCAGTACTTTTCCAAATGTGTCGGTGGTTGATTTGACACTCATTCTCCGAACAGTAGATGATTTGTTGAGCAAGGTTTCTTTTGTGATTCAGTTTATGGCATTCTTTAGCATCATCACAGGTTTGTTGGTCTTGATTGGTTCGGTTATCATCAGTCGTTTTCAGCGCATCAAGGAGAGTGTGTTGTTGCGGACCTTGGGCGGTAGTCGAAAACAAATTTTGTGGATCAATATTACCGAGTATTTTATATTGGGTAGTCTCGCTTCTTTGACAGGCATCGTCCTGGCATTGGGGGGGAGTTGGTTGTTGGCCTTTTTTGTTTTTAAAATGAGTTTTGTACCCAATTTGTTGCCTATCTTTTTGATTTATATTGTGATTACGGGTTTGACGGTTATCATTGGTTTGGCGAACAGTCGGGGTGTGTTGAGTCGTCCGCCTTTAGAGGTGTTGCGGTCAGAGGTGTAATTTAATTGTGAATGTGTTGAATGGTTGATTGTGTGTGATTGGGTAATTGTGTGTAATTGTGTGAATGGTTGAATGTGTGAATGTGTTGAATGGTTGATTGTGTAATTATGTGATTTGTTGATTGGGTAATTGCGTTACACGTAGAGACGCACGGTCGTGCGTCTACACGAAACGGGCGGAAGCAGGGCGTGAAGCGGGTGGTTGAAAGAACCGACGAAGGACGTAAAGCACCGATATTACGCCCGATAGTAATGGATATGGTGGCATTGCATTCGTGACAGTGTTTATGTGTGGTATGTACGTGTTTCGTAGAGACAAGGCATGCCTTGTCTCTACTGGCGTGGCGGTGAATCAAAATAAATCGGACAGCCACCATAGAAATGGATAGCGGGGACACACGAAGGTTTGAAAAATCAGCGTTCCGTCCCAATCAAAAATGTAGAGAAAATTCACGAATTTTCTCTACAGAATGGGCGCAAAATATTTTACCCGAACCGATGATTGATGAAAAATGTAGGGGTGAATAATCATTTGCTCAAACCGAAAACGGAAAGAAGATGCGATGCATTTTTAAAATGCCAGGCATCCATTTACAATTCATAATTTTAATCCCTATCTTTGGAGGCGAACTAGTAAAAATAGAAGAATGATTCCACCAGAAACGGTTGCCGCCATACACGATGCCGCTCAGATTGAAGAGTTGATAGGGGAGTATGTGACCCTGAAAAAGCGGGGGAGCAATATGATTGGGTTGTGTCCTTTTCACAATGAAAAGACGCCCTCTTTTAGTGTGTCGCCTACCAAGGGGATTTTTAAGTGTTTTGGTTGTGGAAAGTCGGGCAATTCGGTAAAATTTATAATGGAACATGAGCAATTGTCGTATCCCGAAGCCTTGCGTATATTGGCAAAAAGGTATGGGATTGAGATTGCCGAAATCAACAATGAGGAAGCGAGGGCGGAGCAGCAATTGCATGATAGTTTGTACATCATCAATGAATTTGCGAAGGAGTATTATGCCAAAAATTTGACTGAAACGGAAGAAGGAAAGAGCATTGGATATTCCTATTTTGTAGAGCGGGGTTTTCGGACAGATACCATTGAAAAATTTCACTTGGGCTATAGTTTGGATAGTTTTGAAGCCTTTACCAAAACGGCTTTGGCGAAGGGATACAAGCAAGAATTGTTGGTACGATTGGGTTTGATTAGTGAAAAAAATGGCCGCCATTTTGATTTTTTGAGGGGGCGGGTAATGTTTCCCATTCACAATTTATCGGGTAAGGTAATTGCCTTTGCAGGGCGGACTTTGTCGTCGGA
>JAHDIA010000540.1 GCA_020631035.1 Chitinophagales bacterium
TCCTCTTTGCTCAAAAGGGTGCTGCCCATTGCGAGGGTGCGAATATACGAAATTATATCGGCTGCGACCTCTTCGTTTTTACTGGCTTTCCAGGCGGCATTGAGTTTGGTAATGTTGAAGCCTGCTTGGTCGAGTTCGAGTTGGAGTTGCTTGAGCGATTGACGGTCTAGTAGGCTTGGCCGGGTACAGATGATCTTGAGGGCTTCGACTTTGTTGCGGTTGTTTTCGATGTAAGCTTCAAAGCCTTCGAGATAGTCTTCGGGTTTTTGGTAGTCGCCATAGCCTTGTGTCATTCCCCAAAATTCGTCTTGGTGTTCCGAAACGAGTTGGTGGCGTTTGCGGGCTTTGAGTCCATCTAGGAACTCCCACAATTGGTCATATTCTTGAATTTTGTGGGGCAAATCTTCGGTGGTCAATGCCTTGAGCATAGCGACAAAGTCTTGAGGGCTTTTGCCACCTGCTAAGTATTGAAATTGTTCCTCTTCTGTTTCTTCAATGTATTGTTTTTTGCGTTGGAGTTTGGCAATGATTTCGTCAATTTGTCTGGCGGTGCGTTCCTCCGATTCGATTTGGTCAAGTTCTTCAGACAATTGTTTAAAAGTCGTCTTGGGATTTGGAGAAAGGGGTTTCATTTGGGTATAATCTTGTAAATCTTCGTATACTCCAACTGCATCATAAATTTTAAATACCTCTTTGCCAATATCGGGACAACGACGGGTTGCCCGACCAATCATTTGTTCGTATAAAATTCTGGATTTGACCTTGCGTAAAAAGACCAAATTGCAAATGCTCGGAACATCAATTCCTGTAGTCAACAAATCGACCGTTACGACAATGTTGGGGTATTTTTCGTTTTTGAATCGGCGGACCAACTCTTTGGGTTTGTGAGAATTCCCTGTAATTTTGATGATGGCATCATCAGAGACCTCCACACCAATTTCTCGAAACTCTTCTTTGAGCAATTGTACCACCATATCGGCATGTTCGTCCCTAGCAGCAAAGATGAGCGTTTTCTCTTCTCCGTCGGGATCGAGTTCTCTAACCAATTGTTGGACCACTGTACGATTGAAACTTTCGGTAATGACTTGTTTGTTAAATCCACCCACTTCGATTTTGAGTTCGTCTGCCAATTCTTCCAACTCAACAATGTCATTTATTTCTCTATCGTATACTTTGGGTTTTTCGCCTGCTTCCCATACAATGCCTTCTTGATTTAATTTGGTGTGTATATTGATGGGCGGTTCGTGGTCGATGAGAAAACCATCTATCACCGCCTCACGATAGGAGTAGGTAAAAACCGAAGAGCCAAAAATCTCCTTGGTGTGTAGGGCGGGCGTGGCAGTTAAGCCCACACAAAAAGCATCGAAGTATTCGAGTACCCGACGGTAGGTGCTTACGTAGTCCATTTGATTTTTAAAACGCAATTCTTCCTCATCCATCTCTTTGTCCATCAAATAACCACGGTGTGCCTCATCTACAATGATGCAATCGTAAGTCCCTGCCGAGAATTTGTGGTCTTCCGAATCAAACAAGCGTCTGACCATTCCTTGCACGGTGGCAAAATGGAGACGGGTTTCACTTCCTGGCAACAGTTCTTTGAGTCCTTTGACCTCATAGATGTCGCCAAAATTGTTTTGCCCTTCGACCTTATTGTCTCTAAAGGAATCGTAGGCTTGTAAGGCGAGTAGTCGGCGGTCTACTAAGAACAAAATACGTCTAAAGCGGTTGGCTTTGATGAGTCGGTAACAAAGCCCCATAATGGTTCGGGTTTTGCCTGTTCCCGTTGCCATAGTAAGCAAAGCACGACGCAGTGGCACTTCTTTGATGATGGCTTCTTCGACCTTTTGAATGGCAGTGATTTGGTAATCTCTTAGACTCAAACCACTTGAGCTTTGAAGGTAAACATAATCGCTGTCTTGTAGCGACTGATTGGCTTCATCTATGTTTTGTTCGTACAACTTTTTGAGTGCTTCGGGACCATACCAAGCTGACAAATCTCTCGAAGCATTGTGTTCTTTGCGAACATCCAAAAACCAAATACCACTTTTGGTTCTGATTTGTTTGATGTGTTTGCGTCCATTGGTCGAAAACAAAAACGGGGCTTTGTAGTCTCGCCACTGTCCGAGCAATTCAGTTTCTTTGATCGCCTTTAACTCTTTAGCGTATCGTTTGGATTGTTCTAAATCGGTGGAGATGTCTTTCCCAAATCTTTTGGCTTCGACCACAGCATACAATTTGGTTCCTATAAAGAGGGCATAATCTGCCCAGCCTTTTTCGGTTCTCCATTCGGCTATGGCTTTGTTTTTGCCTTTTTCGGGTAGGCTTTTGTGGGTTTTATAATTGAGCTTAACAGAGTCTACCTCCCAGCCTACTGCTGCCAGTTGTCGGTCGATCATTTCACGGGTTTCCGCCTCTGTTAATTCAATCTTTAGTGCTGCCTTTTTCGACTTAACATACAGTGCCTTTTTCTGCTCTATTGCCAATTTTTCGGTTGAGCGTTGAGCGAGCAGTTTGTCAAATTCTTCTTTGAGTTTTTCGTATTCTTCCGCCATTACCTTTAGTGCGTGGCGGCTATCGTTATTCGGTGGTTTGCTAAAACGAAAATTGGAAACATCAGGATAGGTTTTGGAACAAAGCTCATAAAACCATTTGGCAATTTTAAAGGCAGTATGTAGCCCTACAATTGCTTCTGACTCACTGATAGCGAGGCGGCGATTTCGGTTGTGGTGTGCCGCATTGTTCCCTTTCGATTTAAGTGTATACATCAAGCCTTTGATGCTGTCGGGCAATACATCTTCTTCCTCCAATCTGTTTAGGCGGGTGTGTAATTTATCTTCATAAGTAGGAAACTCAAGATGGTATTCACGAAACAAATTCTCCACCATACATTCTAGATAATGCCTCAATTTGAGCATACTTACAGGTGGATCTGTATACAAATAGCACTCTGCCGAATGAGCAAGATTGTAGAGAATGGGAAATTCCTCCTCTAAAAAACGAAAGTTGGACATGGGGTGTGTATTACATTACATGAGCTGTAAATATACACAAAGTTTGGATATATGATACAAACGCAGTATTATTTTTATGTGGGTGTGCCCCTTCGCGCCCAAATGTTTAATTTTTAGAGTCTGTTTAAATTTTGTTCTTCTTAGGCGCAAAGGGTCGGGCTATACGCTTTTACTCCTCCCCCCAATTAAATTGGGGGTGCGGGGTAACCGCTGCTATCCCTCACACAAAACTTGGTTAATTTAAGAAGATTTCTGTAAAAACCTACTCCAAATCCCCTTCCTCTAGTCTAGGGAAAATTTGATTCTCAAGGGTTTTCATTTGCTTGAATTCTGTTTCTTTTATTGAAATTTGTTGTTTTACTTTGGGCTGTTCCCCTTTGGCTTCTACATTCATCAAATTAGCAAATTGAGGTGGTGCAAAAAACATACCGCCTCCCTTCATATTTTTAAATGCTTCGATGAGTATGACGCCTTCTTTGCCCAAACTATCTATTAGCGGCTGCAATTCATTGACCATTGCTTGACCTTCGTGCCAGCTTTTCTCTTGTTTTAAGATGGCAATTTTTATATCATCAATGGCATCTTGAATTCTCTTTTCAAATTGAATATCGCTTATCTCTACATTTTCCACTTCAATTCCGTATGGATTTAGTTTGTTTCTAATGATTTCTTTCACCTTTTGGGCAATGTTGTCTGTACTTTCCCCACTGTGCGTTATTTCCTTTGATGAAAAGGAGATTATTTGTCCCACCGTCAACTTTCTGAGAAACTTTCTAATTTCTGTTTCGAGTGTTTTGCTAAGCCATAAATTGGTGACTTCCTTTAAATGACGGTGCGAATCATCCTTCCCAATATTTGGGCGGTTTATTTCATATAAATAATTTTTTAGATTGCTGATTCTCCACCTCAATGTCATATCAATTCTGACCCTAATTCCCTCTTTTGTTGGCGTTTTTTCTGCATCTTTCCAAATCAGTAATTCACTCCCTCTTTTTACTCTGGCAAGTACTTGATCTCCTAAAACTGGATAGATGAACAGTTCATTGTGAGTTGGGTGATTGCTACTATCAAATACAACCTTTTTCCTACGTCCAATCAGTATGGCTTCATTTTCTTCCCAAAAAACAATTTTTAAAAAACCAAAGAACAAGGCAACCTCATAGACATTGTCATTGGCCGATTTTTTTGCAGGGTATATTTTAAGGTGATAAAAAATATATCCAATGAATAGAATTGGTGTAAGAATGACTAGGAGGAGTAGCTTCATAATTCCAAATTTTATGATGTCAATTGATGGTTAAAGACAAGTACATATTAATTTTCACATATATACATATTTACAAGAATAAACATATTATACATAAGAATAATGCTGTATAGAAAAAAAACGTTCAAAATTGTCCCCAATATTGTGCATTAATCCTTTATTTGACACCTTTTTGCCCTTTAGAGCCTAATCTATAAACCTTTTACTGGTCTACGACCTCGTTTTTTGGCTTAGTACACTGTAAAATAAATTTCTTAACATTTTGACCATGCCTTTTCGTACTATACTGCATCTCGTACTCGCCCTTGGTCCCGACAGTCGGGACCAGGCTCCGTG
>JAHDIA010000541.1:0-1123 GCA_020631035.1 Chitinophagales bacterium
GAAAATGCAATTTGCGGTGTTCCTACTGCCACGACTGGAGGGCAAAGGGAACACCCATTTCTTTTGAAGTATTGGCAAACATCACCGCCAAAGCTTTAAAGCCCAATAGCTACAAAGTGGTCAATTTTATCTGGCATGGTGGCGAACCTTTGGTCTTGGGAATAGAATTCTTCAAACGTGCTTTAAATTTACAAAAAGCCTTTCTACAAAAAGACCAATTTGTCCTCAACAGCATCCAAGTCAACGGAACGCTCTTAAA
Organism: Chitinophagales bacterium; assembly: GCA_020631035.1. GTDB lineage: Bacteria > Bacteroidota > Bacteroidia > Chitinophagales > UBA2359 > JAHDGP01. Next base: position 260 of record JAHDIA010000541.1, read on the forward strand.
TGAAGAATGGTGCGATTTCTTTATCCGCAACAAATTCCAAGTAGGCGTCAGTGTAGACGGTCCCGAAGACATACACAACTTAAACCGTTCCTACGCCTCTGGTAAAGGAAGTTTCCAAGACGTCCGCAAAAGCATCCAATTGCTCAAGGACAAAAACATTCCACACGGCATCCTTTTGGTTTTAAACGACAACACCAAAAAACTCTCCGCCGCTAAAATATTCGATTTCATCATCAACGATTTACAAGTCAACAGCTTTTCTTTTTTACCAGCCGTTCCCGACAACATACCTGGTATCAAATCGGGCGAGCGATTGACCACCGACTATTTTTTAATGGAAGACTACGAAGATTTTATGATTGAAATATTCGACCACTGGTATGCCCTCGACAATACCGATATAAAAGTCCGAGAAATTGAAGGCATCGTCCGTTCCATCTTGAGAGGAAACCCACAAGTTTGCACCCTAGCAGGACACTGTTTAGGCGGCTATTACCACATAGAACCCGAAGGAGACGTTTACCACTGCGACAAATTTGTAGGCGATAAAAACTACCATTTGGGCAACATTCTTTCCACCAACTTTGAAGACATCTTGTCCTCTCCCAAAATGCAACAACTCAAAGAAGAAGAAAGACAAAAAATACAAACACTCTCCGCCTGCCAACACTTCGACATCTGCAATGGCGGCTGTCCCCACGACCGATACATCGCCCAGAAATACACCAAAAACTACACAGGCAAATGCTGCGGACAAAGCAAGCTCATCGCCCACATCACCAAAGCCCTCAGCCAAAACATTGGCAAACAAAATATGGCCGAATTAGGGCACATCCCCACACCATAGTCCTCTTGTATTTCCGT
>JAHDIA010000541.1:1223-3218 GCA_020631035.1 Chitinophagales bacterium
TTTCTGTATTTCTGTGTTTCTGTGTTTCTGTGTATCTACCCACACTACCTAGACGCACAAGCTTGCGTCTCTACTTGGTGTATCTTGCTATAGTACGCCTCACAATTCACAACTCATTTCTCTGATTCAATGTCTTTTTACCAATCGAATACGCATAGGAAGCAGCGGGTAAATACTGTATTTTCAATCCCTGATACTCAATTACGCCCGTTTTATCAATCGTTGTCACCACAGGCAATTGCAAACTGTTTTCTGTACAAAACTTATACAAACTCTTCAACTCTTTCGGCTTTTCATAATACCGATTGGTCCACTTAATTTCCAAGGCACCCAAAGGCTTCAAAGTCCGCTCATCCAAACTCACCATATCGACCTCTCCTTTGCTCCATCTGGCATACCAAGGCGTAAACCACTCCGTATGCATCCACTGACAAAATACAGCCGTCTCGACCATATGCCCCATCATATCACCAACAGCGGTGATGGGCGAAAACAAAGCACTTCGAAGCGAGGGATTCGTCAAATACAATTTAAAGAAATTGTCCCTTTTAAATCGCTTTCCGCTTTGATCTATTCGTTTGATTTGCCGTATCAAAAAAGCAGCCTCTAAATATTCAATGTATTTCTTCAAAGTATTTTTTGGGAGTTGCGATTGCTTGCTCAAGGTCTCCAATGAAAACTCTCCCCCACTGTTGTAAGCAATGGTGGTAAACAATGAATTCAACTCCCTCGTATCGCTGATGCCATACAAACTCGGCAAGTCTCGCAACAATACTTTATCCACTATATCTTGTCGAATGTACCTTCCTGGATTTTGCTGCATCTTCTCCGAAAAAATAACCTCTGGATAACCACCAAAATTGATGTAATCCAAAAAGTGTTTGTTCAATTCATCAATGTGATTGGAAGTATAAAATTCAGATTTCTCTCCCTCCCAAACCAACTCAATTGGCTGAATGATTCTCGTTAAATCTTTTAAGGAGATGTATTCATCAAAAGTAAGTGGTGGCAAATGAAAATCTGTAAACCGACCCGCTCCACTTTCTGTACTGGCAAATTTCAATGCAGCAGCAGCAGAACCCGAAACAATAAATTTATCCTTTCGATAACTATCGACCAATACTTTTAAATGTACTTCCCAATCACGACAATATTGAATCTCATCAAATATGATGTACCAATCTTTTTTATCTTTTAGTCCACTCGCTTCCTTGGCATACAAAAACAATTGCTCCAAAGAAATATTGTTGTAAATGGGATTCTCAATGGTAATGAAAATTATCTTTCTAGGATCAATGCCTGTAGCAATCATATCTTCTACCATATGATGCAGCATCACCGTCTTCCCCACCCTTCGAGGTCCCATCAATACAACAGCTCTTCTTACAGCTTTTTCATAAACCAATGGCTTGAACAAATCAAAATACAATCTCTTTGGAAGATGATTGTAATCCTCCTCAATATGCCCTTCTACCCACCAAGGATTCTCAAATTTAATCCTATCAAGCACCTGCTCTTTTGATATTTTACGAATCATTTAAAAAATCTTATTTCATTAAAAATAGCAAAATAAGATCAATTAATTGACTTTATTTTACATTTTTTATCAAAACATTGCATTTCTCTTCATGTTTTTTCCTTATTCGTACAGACAAGGCATGCCTTGTATGTGCCAGGTGGTATGTGGAGACAAGGCATGTCTTGTATGTGCCAGGTGGTATGTGGAGACAAGGCATGCCTTGTCTCTACAAATATTACCTGACAATCATTAATTTAAATTTTAAATATAAATCGAAATTTTCTCTACAGAATTAACAAAACCGTACACATCCCACTACGCCTCGCTCCTCTCCCCTCGCACCTAAAAAAAGCGCAGGACGAAGCGGGTGGATGCAATCTACGACGCAGCCCAAAACACGCGCCCGATAACCAGACCAAGACGTAGCCTCAAAGCCACGCACGATGCACCATAATAAATTTAGATTTTAGAATGAC
>JAHDIA010000541.1:3318-4611 GCA_020631035.1 Chitinophagales bacterium
TTTAGAATGACTTAACTACACATCCCACTACGCCTCTCCCCTTACAATCCAAATCGTACACATCCCACTACGCCTCGCCTCTCGCTCCTGACACCTCGCCCCTCACAATTTTTCAATTTTAAATCCCCAATCCAGTCTAATTCCAATAAAGACATAAATTTATGACACTAGCCAGCCTCACCCACACCGAAGAAGTCAAACGGGCGATTCGGATAGCTCAATCCCTCGCACGAGAATACCACAACGCTCAATTTTCGTCCTCCCATTTATTGATGGGCTTGTTGCACAACGATGTTGGATTAGCCTCTTATTTGGGCAGCATTGGACAAGACATCCATTATTTAAAAGATTGGGCAGAGTTTAGAATGGAAAGCGAACCCAAAGCCAGCAAAGTACCCGAACAACCCATAGGAGACAAAAAAATAAGTTTGATTTTTGAAGCCGCTGATGTGGTACGCCTAAAAATGGGCGAGGAAATCGTAACACCTTTGGCAGTATTGGCTGCCTTGTGCAAACCCAATATTGGATTTAGCAAAGACCAACTCAAAACTTTCCCAATTACAGAAGAGCAACTCATAAAAGCACAGCTTGACAATGTCTCTTTGGAAAATGCCATTAGCAGTACAAATGCCAATGGAACAAATACATCAAGCAATGGAGCTGCTCCCAGTACCCAAGCCCTATTTAAATTTTGTGTAGACAAAACCTCCTTGGCAAAAGAAGGCCGAATTGACCCCATAGTTGGTAGAGACAAAGAAACCCGAATGATTGCCGAAATTTTGGGACGCCGTACCAAACCCAATGTGATTGTGGTAGGCGAACCAGGTGTAGGCAAAACCGCTTTGATTGACGGATTTGCCTTGAACATCATAGCAGACAAAGTACCCGAACGCTTAAAAAATGCCCTCATTTTTGAACTAGATTTGGGCGCACTTATCGCAGGTGCCTCCTACAAAGGAGAGGTCGAAGACCGCTTAAAAAACATCATAGCTGAAGTCAAACAATTGGATAAGGTGGTTTTGTTCATAGACGAAATACATACACTTCTGGACAAAAACGGTTCTCTGGGTACGAGTGCCGCCAATTTGTTAAAGCCAGAGCTGGCAAGAGGGGAACTGACAGTCATCGGCGCAACCACCAATGACGAATACCGTCAATACGTAGAAGCTGATGAAGCCTTTAGCAGAAGATTCGAGACATTGCGTGTAGAAGAACCTGACCAAATAACAGCCTTCCGAATGATGCAAACCCTCTTGCCTTTTTATACCGAACACCACCAAATTGAGATAGACG